>JBILDB010000345.1:0-2977 GCA_044352805.1 Cyanobium sp. | reverse complement strand
TCGGCTCCACCTGGGCGAGGTGTTGCGATTGCCGGCATGCCTCGGCAGCATCGCCGTGACGGCTCAGATAAAGGCTGATGGCTTCGCGGATGCAGGCGCTGCGCGTCTTGCCCAGCTGGAGCGCCAACTGATCCAGCTGGCGCTCCAGCTCTGGCTCCACCCTCACACCGAGCACCATGGCGGCAGCTGTTTAACGTTGCGTACAACGCTAGCGCGTTTAGCAGCGGCAGCGCAGCCCATCGATCACGGCGTCGTAGGCCTGCACCACTTCCAATCCCACTCTGCAGCGCCAAAAATCCGCCGGGGAAGCCTCAAAGCACATTGGCCGCCGAGTTGCCCTGCCTGCCACTCTCGCGGCTTCAATCAAGGCCAAAAAAAGCCGGCCTCAAAGGGCCGGCTTAACCTTGCTGATGGTGTCGCAGCTACCCCGTCTCGGAGGGGCCTCTGTCATTTCCGCTGGAACAGCCCCGGAAAGGACTTGGTCTGCTCCAAGACAAGCTTGGAGGCCAGCTCAACGCCGAATTGCGCCCCTTTGCCGATCGCCTTTAAAGCCACCTCATCTTCCCGTTCACTGAGTTTCACGGGCGCCTGGGGGAACTGCTGTCGCAGGGCCACCAGGGCTGCGCCAAGGACGATATCGACCACCGGCATTGGATCGATCACCGGCAGCGGCAATTCCCCCTTCTCCAGCCTGGTGCTGGTGGTCGGATCCCAGGGATCGAGCCAGGAGACCTCGATGTACTGGCGCGTCCAGTCGATCAGCCATTGCAGCGATTGACATTGGCCCGCACGACGCCCGAACACATCGCGGGCGTGGATGCCGATGTGCATCAGCGTTGCGGCTGGGATGCGCTCCAGGGGGATGTCGGGGCTGGTGAGCGTTGCCTCAACCAGGCGTTCCGCGTAAACAATCTCCCACCATGTGAGCCGGTGGAAGCAGGAATGCTTGGTTGGAGGAGAGATCCAGATGCCGATGTTGGTGTAGTAGTTCTTGATCTTGTTGAGCGCCGCCAACCCGGAAGGTGTGCTGAGAAAACCATCATGCTTGGTAGGACTTTCACCAGGCACAGCGAATTCGTCAAATATCCCTCCTTCGACAATGCCGATCAGGTTCACGTTCACAAAATGATGCCAGGTAGAATCGCATACCACCCGGCCTTTACCAGCCGCACGATGGCCATCATAAGCGCTGACGACACCGAAAGTATGCGCTAAAGTAGGTATCTTGCCCCCTCCTCTGGTTGTATTGCCAGCGCGTACGCGCCCCCAGGCCACCACTTCCGGCACTACCCGCTGACCTGAGGCATCGAGCGGGTATTCCTCCACCGCGCCGATCTTTTGAGTCAGCTCGGCAGGGACAGGACCGCGCACCTCGCCTTCGTGGGGATGATCGGGAAAGACATCAATGCGCCCGTTGCGTCCGCATAGCAAGGGATGGGGATAACGTGCGGAGCGCAGATGGCCAGCGTAGGAGCTATAAAGCAACAGGTCGAGGGGCTGGGGAATGTCATCGCTCTGATCGCTGAATGAAGTGCCCGGATCATTGCCTTCCTGATTCGAGTCATTGCGCCGTGGGCCTGACATGCTCACCTGGTTCTGGTTGTTATCGCTACTGGGGAAATCGCGCCAATAACGCATGTGGCGCACCCGGGGCAGAGCGCTGCACAACGCCTGGCCCAGGAAGCCGTGGTCACCAGTGGCAAAGACACCGCCACCGGCTTGCATATGGGCAAAGATCGCATTCACCTCCCCGCTAGCCAAGGTGGTGGTGCGCCCCGGCATGCCCGCATAGCTTGTCTCAATGCCAAACAGCCAAATCTGATCGTACATTCCGGCTGCAAAATGGGCTGCATTATCAAATCGAAATTGCTTGATTCGATTGACGACACCCGGCTCGCCAGCCATCATTTGAGCATCGCTGACATTACGGATATGCGCCAATGTAATATCAAATGCAACTCGACTCGGCGCCTCATTCTTGAGCACTCTCACAAATGTTGACAAACCAAAATCGCCCTCACCGAAGTTAAGAGCCCCATCGGTGACGATCAAGACCTTGACTGTGCAACGTCGCCACCACGGGTAAATCGACTCCGGTCGCAGCCAAAAATCCTGGCGACGTTTCAGGTTGGCTTGAATCAGCGCCTGGTTGGAGGCACTTACCTGGAAGGTTGGGTTGAAATTGATGTTTGCCACGATGGGAAACTGCTTTGGAATGGGGCAATCAAGCCAGCAATGGCGTGATCACCAGCCGCAAACTATTTTCGGTTTGCTAACATTGCCGTGATCCGAGTCCAAACAAAGTGTGATTCCGATCACCCCTTGCCCAGGGGCCATGGCCGATCGGGGCCTGCGAAACGGCCCAGGTCTGGCCCCAGGAGCCCGTAGCGCATAACCACGCCATCTACTGGGCATCGCACTTAGGTTGGGATCAGTTGATCTCGATTGAAAATCTGATCGGTAGTTAGTTTCCTGAAACCTGATTTGTGACAATGCAAATAACCTGATTTAGGGTGGCAGGGGTGCGGCTCTGACAATCTCCTTGATCTTGATCGAATTCTCGATTTCAACCCTGCGGAAACCAATGGGCGCATTAGCCTGCAGCTCGATGGCGTCAGAGCTAGAGCTGCCGGCCACTTAATACCTTGAGAATGGTCTATCGCCATGTTCCCCACCCTTCCCCTAGACCTCTGGTCTATCGCGCCGCCGCCGTTGCCGCTGGTGGCCCAGGCGAATCGCAGCTCCCCTGACCGCACCCGCCGTTTCCCGCTCCGCCGGGAGGGGGGCGGCACCCGCGGGGCCTGCGCGGCCCGGCTGGTGGCCCATCTGGTGCCGCCGGACGGTCTGCTAGATCCCGGACCCCAGCCCATTCTCGGGGTGATCGAGGGGGACAGCCCGGTGGCGGTGCCGCTGGCGCTGCGCTGGTCCGACGGCGAGCGGATCGAGCCCGCTCGTCGGGGCGCCTCGCTGCGGCTGC
>JBILDB010000344.1:0-2982 GCA_044352805.1 Cyanobium sp. | reverse complement strand
GAGATGTACACCACCATGAATCCCAGCAGCAGCTTCGTCACCCAACCCACCCTCAAGCCCGGCTGCGTGATCCGTCGGGAAAACTGGTCTGTGCTGGAGAAAGAAGGCGCCATCACGCCTGAACAGATGCGCGAATGCAAACAGCGCATGAATACCTTTGCCTATGTCGGTTCAGTTCGCGACAAACCCATCGTGCGCTGTGTCTACCAAACCGATATCACCCAGAACCAATTTCTGCAGAAAGGGGTGGCCGGGGCCGCACCGAACAGCGGTGCTGGAGTCACCCCTGAGGCCGACCAGTTCTGATAGGGACTGCTCCTGCTCCGCCCAGGCGGATCAATACGCCTGGGAGTTATCCCCCAGGCGCCACCGTTGCTGCTTCAGCCCTGGGCTGAGCCTGGCGCAGCGGACTATCGGGACTGGCGAATACGGGCAGCACCTCACGGCGGAAAGCTTCGGCCGCCCTCGAACAGTAACGGGCTGGATGGGTGATCAGCTTCAACTGGCGGCGCACCAGCAGATCGGCCAGGGGCGGACGGTGGAGAGTGCCTGCAGCCAATTCACGCTCAATGGAGACCACCGGCAGAAAAGCGGCCCCCAAACCAGCCTGGACAGCATTTTTGATGGCCTCAAAGGAATTCAGTTCCATCTCAATCTTGAGCCGCTGCACATCCAGCTTGGACCGCAATAGCAATTGATCCACCATCTTGCGGGTTGTCGACTGGGCATCCAGGCAAACAAAGCCAAGCCTATACAAGTCTTCTTTGGTAAGTTCGCTCAGGCGTGCCAAAGGATGCTTCGGGGGCAGCACCAAGGCGAGTTCATCGTTGGCGTAAGGGACTACCTGGAGCAGGTCGTTGAGTTCGGCGGGCAGCTCGCCACCAATGATGGCCAAGTCGATCTGACCGTTGGCGACACTCCAACCCGTGCGACGGGTGCTGTGAACCTGCAACTGCACCGCGACATCAGGATATTTCTGACGAAACAGTCCAATCATGCGTGGCATCAAATAAGTGCCCGTGGTCTGGCTGGCCCCGACCACAAGGGAACCTCCCTTGAGGTTATGGAGATCATCCAGGGCCCGACAAGCCTCCTGGCACTGGCTCAAGATGCGGTCGCAATAACTCAACAGCAGATGGCCCGCCTCGGTGAGCTGGGCCTTGCGCCCACCACGATCAAAGAGGGAAACATCCAGTTGCTTCTCAAGATTCTGGATCTGCAGGCTCACCGCAGGCTGGGTGACATAAAGGCTGTCAGCCGCCTTCTTGAAGCTGCCCTCGCTGGCAATGGCCCGCAGGATACGGAGTTGGTCGAGGGTGAAAGGCAGATCGGCCATGGAGTCTGGTGAGCCTGGGAGGAGCCGATGGCCGAACCGGCACGCAGCACCAAACTCTAGGGTGGCCCCCGGATTCATCCCCAAGCACCCATCGTTATTCCCGTTCTCGCTCCGGTGTCCCAGCACAGCTCCTGGGTGATGCTGGCCCTGCTGCTGGGCTTTGCGGTGCTGCACAGCGGTGGTGCTGCCCTGCGCTCCTGGGCGGAAGAACGCATCGGCGCCCGGGCCTGGCGCCTCCTGTTTGCCCTGGCGAGCGTGCCCGCAGCGGGGCTGGTGATCGCTTATTTCTTAGCCCATCGTTATGACGGCTGGCGTCTCTGGAATCTTCAGGACCGGCCCTGGATCTTGCCCCTGGTCTGGCTGGGTTCAGCGATCAGCTTTTTCTTCCTCTATCCAGCCACTTACAACCTGCTGGAGATCCCAGCCCTATTGCGACCCCAAGTGCGGCTATACGGCAGCGGCATCATCCGCATCAGCCGCCACCCCCAGGCCGTCGGTCAAATCCTTTGGTGTGCCACCCACCTGCTCTGGATCGGCAGCAGTTTCATGGTGGCCACCTGCTTCGGGTTGATCGCCCACCATCTCTTTGCCATCTGGCATGGCGATCGTCGTTTGCGAGAACGCTTTGGCAGCGCCGCCAGCGAACTCCAGTCCCAAACCTCCATCGTGCCCTTCGCCGCCGTGTTGGATGGCAGACAAAAACTGGTCCTTGCCGAATTTCTGCGGCCAGCCCAGGTGGGTATCGCCGTGGCCATAGGGCTGTTCTGGTGGGCGCACCAAAGCATCGGTCTGGTGGCCACCAGCTTCCAACGCACCGCCTGGGCCCACTGGTTGGGTTAAACCCTGCCTGCCAGACCTGCCTACACTCCCTGCAGCCGTCCCCTGAGGATGCCGTCCGCTTCTGATCTCGCCTGGCTGATCCCAGTGCTACCCCTGCTGGGCGCCTGCCTCACGGGTCTGGGTCTGATCAGCTTCAATCGCACCATCAATCGCCTGCGCAAGCCGGTGGCCCTGTTCCTGATCAGCTGTGTCGGGGCCGCCGCTGTGCTCAGTTACGCCGTGCTGGCGGAACAACTGGCAGGGGCAGGTCCCACCGAAATGCTGTTCAACTGGGCCAGCGCCGGCACCTTCAACCTACCGATGGGCTTCCGGGTTGACCCCCTGGGCGCCGTGATGCTTGCCCTAGTCACCACCATTGCCTTGTTGGTGATGGTCTATTCCGATGGCTACATGGCCCACGACAAGGGTTATGTGCGCTTCTTCACCTACCTGGCCCTGTTCAGCAGTTCGATGCTTGGACTGGTCATTAGCCCCAACCTGTTGGAGATTTATGTCTTCTGGGAGCTGGTAGGGATGTGCTCTTACCTGCTCGTGGGCTTTTGGTACGACCGAGATGCCGCCGCCAATGCCGCCCAGAAGGCCTTTGTGGTGAACCGCGTCGGTGATTTCGGACTCCTGCTCGGCATGCTGGGCCTGTTTTGGGCCACTGGCAGTTTCGGTTTCGAAGAGATTGGCATCCGCCTGCAGCAAGCTGTCGCCAACGGATCCCTATCAACGGCAGTGGCGGTTCTGCTCTGCCTGCTGGTGTTTATGGGCCCGATGGCCAAATCGGCCCAGTTTCCCCTCCATGTTTGGCTGCCCGACGC
>JBILDB010000060.1:0-9783 GCA_044352805.1 Cyanobium sp. | reverse complement strand
CCAGGCGCCGGTCGCCCCGTCCAATGAAATCCTCCACGGCCGAGAGGCGCCGATCGGTGTAGTTGGTTTTGAGGCCCTGAAGGGGCTTGAGGGCTTGGCGCAGCAGCTGCTGGCGCCGCTCGAATTCAGCGCTGCTGACGCTGTGCCACTGGAAGGGGGTATGGGGTTTGGGGGTGAAATTGCTGATCGTGAGGTTTAACTCCAAGCGGCCCAGGTCGCGGCATTGCTCCTGCAAGCGCCGACAGGTTGCGGCAATTGCGAGCACATCTGCATCGGTTTCCCCCGGCAGGCCAATCATGAAATACAACTTGACCTTGCGGTAGCCGGTTTGCATCGCCGTGCGGATGCCTTGCAGCAGTTCGGCGTCGCTGAGGCCTTTGTTGACGATGTCGCGCAGGCGCTGGCTGCCGGCTTCGGGGGCGAAGGTGAGGCCGGCCCGACGGGTACCCCCGAGGATGTGGGCAATGTCGGCATCGAAGCGGTCGACCCGCTGGCTGGGCAGGGTGAGGCTGATATTGTGATTCGCCAGGCGGTTGCGCAATTCGACGCCAACGGCGGGCAGGGCCAGGTAGTCGGAGCAACTGAGCGACAGCAGGGAGAAATCGGCATAGCCGGTGCTTTTCATGCCCTCTTGCACCGCCTCGATCACCGCTTCGGGTTCCACATCCCGCGCCGGGCGGGTGAGCATGCCGGGTTGGCAGAAGCGGCAGCCGCGGGTGCAGCCGCGGCGGATTTCAACCGTGAGACGGTCGTGCACTGTTTCAATGTGGGGCACCAGGCCCATGGCGTAATGGGGCATCGGCGTGGCCGTGCGCCGCAGCAGGCGCGCTGGCAGGCCGGGCTGCAAAGGAACCAAGCTGACCCCATCCGGCCCAGGCCCATAAAGGGAAGGCACGTAGACCCCCGGCACCTGGGCCAGGTCGCGCAATAAATCGCGGCGGCTGAGGCCGGCGGCCCGTGCTTCGGCCACCACCAAACCAATTTCGGGCAACAGCTCTTCGCCATCGCCGAGGGCGAAGAAATCAAAGAAGGCAGCGAAGGGCTCAGGGTTGCTGGTGGCGGTCGGTCCGCCGGCAAAGATCAGGGGCGGCGCCGCTGGATCGGCCAGGGGCAGGTCGCCCCGCTCGGCTGCCCTCAAGGGAATGCCGGCCAGATCCAGCATCTCCAAGATGTTGGTGGCGCCTAATTCGTAGCTGAGGCTGAAGCCAAGGATGTCGAAGGCACCCAGGGGGCGGCGGCTTTCGACCGCGAACAGGGGCAGACCCCGCTGACGCAATCGCGCCGAGAGATCGGCGGCCGGCAGGTAGGAGCGATCGCAGATCTGGCCGGGTACGGCGTTGAGGATCGAATAGAGAATGATGTGACCCAGGTTGCTGGCCCCCACCTCGTAGACCTCGGGATAGGTGAGGGCCCAGCGCACGGCGGCGGTCTGCCACGCCTGGTTCCAGTCCCGCGGCTCCACACCCCGTTCATTGCCGAGGTAGCGGCCTGGTTTGGTGATGTCGGGGCCGATCAGGGCCTCGAAGTCGATGGTCTCGCGGGATTGGATGGGTGCGAGGAGCACGGGGACCGCGGCAGGGCGAGGTATTGATCGTATGCAGGCAGGGCAACCATGCAAATTTGTGCCTAAGCTGCAGAAATGCATGGTTATTTTTCCCGGGAAGCGGGCGCGACCCTGGCAAAGGCCCTGGCAAGGGCACCTGCGGCCTTGCTGCTAGGGCCCCGCCAGTGCGGCAAATCCACCCTGGCCAGGCAGCTTCTGGCCCAGAGGGGTGATGCGGTGATCCTCGATCTGCAGGACCGGGCTGATCGCGCCCGACTGCAGGAGCCGGAGCTGTTTTTCGAAGCCCATCGCCATCAGCTGGTTTGTCTCGATGAAATCCAGCTGCTGCCGGAGTTTTTCAGCCTGTTGCGCGCCGAGATCGACCGCGATCGCCGGCCCGGTCGCTTTTTGCTGCTCGGCTCAGCGTCCGGACCCCTGCTGCGCCAGAGCCAAGAAAGCCTGGCCGGCCGCATCGCCCAGGTGGAGCTCACCCCCTTGCTGCTGAAGGAGGTGGCGCAGGCCATCAGCTGGCAGCAGCTGTGGCTGCGCGGGGGCTTTCCGGAGAGCCTGCTAGCGGCAGTCGACGAGGACAGCCTCGACTGGCGTGAGGACTTCATCCGCACCTTCTTGGGGAGAGACATCGCATCGCTGGAGCTGGGTCTGCCCCTGCCGCTGATGGAGCGCCTGTGGCGTCTCCTGGCCCACAGCCAGGGCCAGACGCTCAATGCCAGCAGGCTGGCGGGGCTGCTGGATCTGCGCAGCACCCGGCTCAAACAATTGTTGGCGGTGTTGGAGCAGACCTTCATGCTGCGGCTGCTGCCACCGCTGGAGGCCAATCTCAGCAAGCGGCTGGTGCGCTCCCCCAAGCTTTACCTGCGCGACAGCGGCCTGTTGCACAACCTGCTGGGCATCGAGACCTACGACGACCTGCTGGCCCATCCCCAGGCCGGCGAGAGCTGGGAGGGCTTCGTGATCGAGCAGCTGATCGCCGCCCATCCGCGCTGGCGGCCCTACTTCCTGCGCACCGGCAACGGCGCCGAGCTCGACCTGGTGCTGGAGCGAGGTCAGCGGTGGCGGGTTTTCGAGATCAAGCTGTCCAAAGCGCCAAGGGTGTCTCGGGGCTTCCATGAGCTGGTGGGGCAGCTGCAACCAGAGCGCGCCGAACTGATCGCACCGGTGGATCAGGCCTTTGAAGCCCGGCCGGGCATCTGGGTGCGCCCGCCCCTGCAGGCCAGCAGCTGCGAGGGGCTCTGAACGGTTGCGGCTCCCGGGCGGCACCGGCGCCATAGGACAATCCCGCCATCCCCGCTGCAAGGCGCTTCGCCATGGTCAAGGTCAACGAGAATTACCTCAAGCTCAAGGCGGGCTATTTGTTCCCTGAGATCGCCCGGCGGGTCAAGGCCTTTCAAGAGAGCAACCCCGGCGCCCCCTTGATTCGCCTCGGCATCGGTGATGTCACCGAGCCCCTGCCCGAGGCTTGCCGATTGGCGATGAAGGCCGCCATCGATGACCTGGGTCGCCATGAGGATTTCCATGGCTATGGCCCGGAGCAGGGCTATGGCTGGTTGCGGCAAGCGATTGCCAGCCATGATTTCCAGGCACGCGGCTGCGAAGTCAGCGCTGAGGAAATCTTTGTTTCGGACGGCTCTAAATGCGATAGCAGCAATATTCTTGACATTTTGGGACAGGGAAATCGCATTGCCGTCACCGATCCGGTTTATCCGGTGTATGTGGATAGCAATGTCATGGCCGGGCGCACCGGCGAGGCCGATGCCCAGGGTCAATACGGCGGCCTCACCTATCTGCCGATTACGGCGGCCAATGGTTTTGTGGCCCCACTGCCGCAAACACCGGTGGATTTGATTTATCTTTGTTTTCCCAATAATCCGACCGGAGCCGTGGCCACGCGGGACCATTTGCGCCAGTGGGTTGACTATGCGCGAGCCAATGGGGCTTTGATACTATTTGATGCGGCCTATGAGGCTTTCATTCAAGATGCTGATTTGCCCCATTCGATTTATGAAATCGAAGGGGCCAGGGAATGTGCGATTGAATTTCGCTCATTTTCTAAAAACGCTGGTTTCACGGGTACGCGCTGTGCTTTTACCGTGGTGCCAAGGGGCTTGATGGGCCAGACTTCCACGGGAGAGCAGGTGGAACTATGGGGCCTATGGAACCGTCGGCAGAGCACAAAATTCAATGGCGTTAGTTATATTGTGCAACGGGGCGCAGAAGCTGTGTATTCGGCCGATGGCCAGCGCCAAGTCAAGGCATTGATTGATTTTTATATGGAAAATGCTGCCATTATTCGCCGCGAATTGACGGCGGCCGGTTTCGAGGTTTATGGGGGCCAACAGGCTCCTTACGTTTGGCTGAAAACGCCAGCGGGCCTGGATTCTTGGGGGTTCTTTGATAAGCTTTTGACCAAAGCCCATGTGGTAGGGACGCCGGGCAGCGGCTTCGGTGCGGCGGGAGAATGTTATTTCCGCCTTTCGGCTTTCAGCAGTCGTGCCAATGTCAATGAAGCCATGGCCCGCCTGCGATCCCTTGCAACTTAAAATTGGCGCCGCTGCGCTTGCTTTGATGGGTCATCCGGTCCTTAGCCACGCCGGCCCGAACCCCATGCTGGCACCGCCCCAGGCGGCACTGCCGCAGGCGGAGAGCGTGACCCCCGATCGCGAGAGTGGCGGTGCGGCGGTGATGGAGAAGGCGCCGGAGCGGGTGCGTAAGCCCTCGCCCCGTTACAAGGTGCTGCTGCACAACGATCCGGTCAACAGCATGGAGTATGTGGTTACCACCCTGCGGCAGGTGGTGCCAAGCCTGAGCGAACAGGATGCGATTGCGGTGATGTTGGAGGCCCACAACACCGGCATTGGCTTGGTGATTGTCTGTGATATTGAGCCGGCTGAGTTCTACTGCGAAACCCTTAAGGCCAAGGGCCTGAGCAGCACGATCGAACCGGAGAGCTGAGTGCAGAATCCCGGCAAGGCGCCAGCGCCAAAGGCGCCAACGCCAAAGGCGCCAGCGCCTGGGGGCCCTAAACCCCACTGGCTGGGGGCCTTGCTTTATGTGCCCGTTCTTTATGGCGTCGGCTGGCTGCTCAGTCGCCCCTTGGCGTTGCTGGTGCCCTCGCTGCGGAGCGACCAGGTTGATTTGATTGGGGCCGTGCTGGCCCTGATTTTGCTGCTGGTGAGCCTGCCCTGGCGGCTGCGGGCTGGTTTGGCTGTAGATGAGCCGTGGCGTTTTGTGGGCCTGATGGGACCGCCGGGCCGGATCGGGGCCACCTGGCTGCGGGGAGCACTGAAGGCGGCTGCCTTGCTGGTGGTGGTGGTGCTGGGCCTGTTGCTGGCGGGGGCGGCCAGCTGGGGCGGCCTGCAAGGGCTGACTGGCGCTGAAATCCTCAATGCCCTGGCCCTGGCGCTGGGTGTGGGCTTTGCCGAAGAACTGGTGTTTCGGGGCTGGTTGTGGGCTGAATTAGGCGAGCGGCTGGGCCGCCGCCAGGCCCTATGGGGCCAGGCGCTGTTGTTTGGTTTGGTTCATCCCTGGTGGCGGCAGCCGGGGCTGGCGGCTGCCGGTTTATTGGCAGGGCTAATCCTGTTGGGCCTCGTGCTGGGCCTGCAGCGCCGGGTCGATGGCGGTGCGCTTTGGGGTGCCATGGGTTTGCACGGTGGGCTGGTGGGCGGCTGGTTTGCGCTGCAGGCGGGTCCGCTGGCACTGGCGGCTTCTGGGCCGGAGTGGTTTGTAGGAGCGGCAGGGGCCGGCGGCGCCAACCCGATTGGTGGAGCGATTGGTTGGTTGGCCCTGGGGGGATTGGTTTTGCTGCGGCGCCGTTGGTGGGCTTGAAAGCGCTTGAAGAATAGCTAGTTAGAACTCTCAGGTAACCATTCTGAACAGGGGGCTCATAAAAAATCCCTGACGGAATAAACCGCCAGGGAAAGGAAAATTGATGGTGACTAGATAGGTCTAGGCGGCAATAATTCGGGTATTGGTTAAGTTAGAGTAGTTCGAATCACCGGTGCCGGTAGTCATATTATCAAAAGTAAACGCCACCTGTCTGTCAGTCGAATCACCCCAATTGTTATCGAACCAGACTTCAGCTTTCATGGTGGTGTTATTAAAAATCATAACATATGCTGGACCCGACATAGGTGTATATGTTGGGCTAGTGATATTAGCCGTCGTTGTAGCAGTGTTAACTCTTATAAATTTATTTACATCACCTGCTGCAATTGCGCCAATAGTCCCTCTTGTTTGAAAATCTGCTGCTGTGAGTGTACTGCCTGGTGTTGCAGTGTTAAATATGTCTTGTAGAGCAAGAACGTCTGAACTAGCTCCTGTGGATTGAAAGTCCGTAATGTTATCGCTGCCATCACCGCTTAGCCACTTGTAACGATCATTACCTAATCCACCGGTGAGGGTGTCGTTACCCAAGCCCCCGCACAGAGTATCGTTTCCAGCATCCCCTAAGAGAATATCATCGCCAACGCCTCCGTCAAGGTTGTCATTATTAAGACCTCCATCAAGTGAATCGTTACCACTACCTCCGAAAATCATATCGTTACCTGCACCCCCCAACAACGTATCATTGTCAGCCCCGCCGTCGAGATAATCAGCTCCAGCCCCGCCGTTAATAGAATCAGCGCCGCTATCGCCGCTTATATAATCCGCACCTGTCGAGCCTGTGATCGTATCTGCCATTTGGCCACCGGCGGTAAGAGAACTAACTCCTTTCATATTAATAATAAAAGTACCAGTAACGGTTTTTGATACATTTGGATTTGAATTGACGTATTTCAAGGGCACTCCTGGACCGTTGAAAAAGTTAGTGCTAGCACCAAAGTTAGGCACCCCAGTCAGAGCTTGACCGGAAGGTGAAGTTTCCGATAACCGAATGCCATAACCATTCTCAATGGTATTAAAAATATTGTTACCCGCGAAAGTAATCTGGCTAGCATTGCCCGAGATGTCAAGGAAGGCACCATCTGAAAAGGTGACTGCCGATAGCGCAGCTTTAACAGATTCTAGAGCATTTCCCCTGGGTCGAACAGTCTCGTTGGCGGAACGACTGAAAGTGCTATTTGTAATTACATAGTCACCTAAAAGATTGGCATTTGTAGGTGCGGTAGTGTTGCCAGGAGTAAAAGTGGCAAAATGGAAAGAATTTCGAAATCCAGCTTCATCAAAATTTGTGTCTACCATTGAGACACCGTTAGAATTATTCCAACTCTGTAAAAAGGCTGTACCTCCTGATGTGCCGTTGAAACCCGTCTGCCCCGTGACAGAGACTTCTACATTGTTTAGATTGAGTTGGGCAGTCGATGGCGCGGCGGGATTAAACGAGGATAGCGACATGTATAGACCTGAATTTCCAGCCCACCCCCCATGCTCTCCCATAATTTTGACCATGTCCAAATCATATGTCCCTTTGGTTGCACGCAGAATGGCTGTATTATTAAGGGCCGCAACGGTATAGTTTAAAGTAAGATCTTTTACCGCACCAGGGGCGGGACCATCGATGTTTTCTTGAAAAATACGAGTATCTTCTATTGTTGAAGTTCCACCATCAATGATGTAGCCAGCTGCACCCAATATGGGTGGTATGGGAGGTGTGGGACTGGCTTTTTTTGCCAGTGAGACAATCGAAGGATATGGACTTCCAACTATGTCTAGTGTGATAATGTCTGCAGTATCGGCTTGCTGAATGGCAATTCTGAGATCGGTTGAATTGTCGACGGTTTGGCTTGCCATTGGAATTAGAGATGAAAAAATTCATTTTTACCTTACAGCCTTCGCCTTGCTTTAGCAACCGAACCTGAACCGAACAAAGCCTCGCCTAAATGGTAGGTTCCTTATGGTAAAGCCCCTTTAAGATAAGATTCAGTAATTCTTCCTAGTCGGGTCAAGGCGGGAGCAACTAGGCCAGCCATGGCCCGTGGTCGCTTTGCTGGGGAACAGCCGCCAGCATGTCCGGGTTTGCTCGCAATTCAGAGGCGCACGCCAGAGCAGCTCGGAGAGGCTGGAGGGTGTGCATGCTGCCGGGCTTCAGTGCACGGCGGTGATCAAGGCCGCAGCCGCAGCGGTGGCCAGGGCCGGTCGGCCCTGCAGCGGTGCTTTGAGGGCCTCTGCCAACGGCGCCCTGCCGTAATCACGCTCTAGCAGGGCCATCACCGTGCGGCCAAAATCGTCTGGATTGCGGGCAAAGGCCTCCAGGCAGAGGCGGCCAAACACCGCACCCATCGGTTCGGGGTTCCAGAGCAGCTTGCGGGCCGTCCAGGGCATCATGCTCATCGGGTCGTAGCCCTGCTGCAGCCGTCCGGTGTCGAAGGCGTGCTGTTCGAGGTGGGTGTGGGGCTGCAGGCCGATGAAGAAGATGGCGGGCTCCACCTTGTCGGCCCCGAAAATCGCTTCCAGCTCCCGGTGGTAGGCCACGGTTTGGCGGATCGTCTCAGGGCTCTCGTCGATCACGTTGAACGAATAGTTCACCGAGATGTGCTGGCGGAAGCCGGCGCGGGCCAGCAGGCGGCAGTTTTCGAGCACGGTGCGCAGGTTGTAGCCCATGCGCATCTTGCGCACCAGCTCTTGGGAGCCGGAGGTGATGCCGATTTCGAAATAACTCATGCCTGTGGCCACCATCAGCTCGGCCAGCTCGGCATCGAGATTGTCGGCGCGGATGTAGGCCGCCCAGTGGATGTCGTTCATGCCAGCGGCCAAGATGGCCCGCAGCAGCTCCTTGGCGTCGTCGATGTAGCGCCGGGCCGGGATGAACTGGGCATCGGTGAACCAAAAACCGCGCACGCCCCTGTCGTAGAGCTGGCGCATCTCGGCTACCACCTCTTGCACTGGATTGACCCGCACCGCCTTGCCTTCGATGACGGTGTAGACGCAATAGCAGCAATTGTGGGGGCAGCCGCGCTTGGTTTGCACCCCCACGTAGAAATCACCGCCGTGCAGATACCAATCCATCTGGGGCCAGATTGATTCGATGTAGCTGTAGTTGCAGGCGGTTTTTTCCAGGGGCAGGGGGGCTTCATGGATGAGACCCGGCCGGGGCGGCTCGCCGACCTCGTAGCAGCGCTGCCGCTGCAAAGACTCACCGCGCAGCATCGCCTCCAACAGCAGTTCGCCTTCCCCCACCGACACCACCGTGCCCCGGGGCAGCCAGCGACCCAGTTGCTCGTAGAACACGCTGACGGCGCCACCGCCTAGCACCACTCTGGCAGCGGGTTCGTGGCGTCGCGCCCAGCGCAGGCCGCGGCGGATCAGGCGCATGTTGCGCAGCAGCTCGCCGTAATAAGCGCCCATCAGCCTCAGGCCCCCCAGTGCCCCCCGCAGGCGCTTGAGGGGATTGCGGGCATAAAACACCTCAAAGGAATGCTGCAGGGGATTGCCGCCGCGGCCATCGACTGGGGCATAAATCTGGATGTCGCGCCAAGAAAACACCAGCAGGGTGGGGCGAAACTGCTCAATTTCCTGGCGCAGCGCCGCTTTGACATCAAGCACAGGCAACGCCGCCAGATCGAGGAGCCGCTGTTGCAGGCCCGGAAAGCGTTTGTGCAGGTGGTCGGCCAGGTAGATGGGCCCCACCGGAAAGATGGGATTGCAGGGCAGCCGCACGAACAGCAGCCGCTGGGCGCTGGTGGGCACGGGTTCAGCCAAGTATTTAAACCCATTCATGGCGGGACGCTAACAAGCCTGCTGCCTGCGGCGTTGGCTCGTCCCAGACTCACACCTCAAGGCGGTGGTTTGAGGGGACTGGATGGGCGATTCCAGCCGAGCGACGGTCGGGTTGAACGGGGCTCCTGGGCTGCTGCTGCTGTGGCTGCTGGCCGTGGGCTTGGCTTTGCTTGGGCTGGGTTCGGTGCCCTTGCGCGATTGGGATGAGGGCATCGTCGCCCGGGTGGCGCTGGAACTTGCCAACAGCCCCTGGCCCCAGCAGCTATTGCCCACCTACTGGGGCGACGCTTACCGCAACAAGCCCCCCGGCCTGCATGGGCTGATTGCCCTGCTGATTCGCCTTTGGCGCCAGTTGGGCGGCGCCGCCGCCCCGGCCTTGCCTCCAGAAGCGCTGCTGCGGCTTGGTCCCGCCCTGCTGTCATCGGCCCTGGTGCCGCTATTGGCCTTGGTGCAGCGGCGCCTGCTGCCCCAGCAGGGTCCAGCCCCTGCCCTGGCCAGCGCCCTGGTCGCCCTCACGCTGCTGCCCCTGGCCCGGCACGGTCGTTTGGTGATGCTCGATGGCACCT
>JBILDB010000342.1:0-3004 GCA_044352805.1 Cyanobium sp. | reverse complement strand
TGCTGCGGCCCTTGAACAGCGGTCCAATGCTCGCGAAGGGCAGCGTCTGCGGCCGGCGGGTGAGGCCGGCTGCCACCAGCAGATCGAGGACAAAAGAGCGCAGCACCTCTGCTGCCAGATGCTCTTGGCCGCTGAACTCGATGCCGGGGTAGCGGGCCACGCCGCGCAGCCGAGCCAGGTGAGCGAGTTGCAGGGCTTGTTGTTCTGGGTCGCACTGGTACCGCTCGTCCCGTGGCGCCCCGTCGCTGGGGGTGGTGATGTAGACCTTTTTCCCGTGCAACAACGCCAGCCAGGCTTCCCACTGGGTGTAGGAGAGAGAGGGGCCATCGGGCTGCAGAAACTCCGCCAGCGGCAAGCGACTGGCCAGCTCGGGATAGCGCGCCGCGATGGCCGCCACCGACTGGGGCTTGGCCATCGCCCCCGTCATGTCCCCCCCCAGGTGGATCACGCCATCGCAGCCCTGGATGTAGGTGTCGAGCATCTCCAGGGTTTCATCGCCGCTGACGATGAAGTCCTCCTGCACCTTCACCTCCACATCGGGGCGGGTGAGCAGGTGGCGCAGCCGCTCCCGGTAGCTCAGGAACTCAGCTGAGACGGTGGAGAGGAATAGCTGAACCCTCGCCACATTCCGCCAGCCAGTTGGGGGGATGCTATCGAGATCTCAGTAGGCTTCAGGTAAAGGCACCATGGTGATCAGACTCTGTCCCGCTCTGCGGTTGTCGTTCGTGATCATCAAGATATTTCCGTAGTCGGCTGTGTCGTAGCTGGAGAAAAGGCGGCCATCGTCGGTGCGGACTGCTTAGTCGTTGGCGGCTTTGTCGTCTGCGTCCAGATCGCCCCAATCACCTGAGGCATGGCGATCAAGAAGGGCGGTGATCTGGAGGTGGGCAACGGCAGCGGTGGTTTGGCATCAGCCCCTTGACGCCTTGGCCAGAAACTCCTGCATCCAGATGCGGTGCCGTTCTTGGCGAATCAGTCCCGCCACCGATGGGGTGGAATCGGGCACCTGGAAATCGGCGCGAAAGGCACGTGAGAAGGCGTCGCGGTAGCCGGGGACGGGGCCTTGATTTGCTCTTGGAGCTGTAGGAAGGTGGTGGGTTGCAGCAGGGCTGGTGGTCTCGGAGTGCGCTGGGGGTCCTGGCTCAGCCTGCGGGGTGGTCCTCGAACCAGAGCTGCAGGTCGGCAGGCTCTGTGAAATCCAGCAGGTCCTCCGCCAGCTGCTCCAACTGCTGCAGGGGCAGATCACTAAGCCGTTCACGGCTGCCAGCGTCGAGGCTGCCGAGGCGACGGATGAGGAGCCGGATGGCCAAGCCAGCGGCTTCCTGCTGCCGACCAGCTTCCAGCCCCTCCTCGCGACCTTCCTGACGGCCTTCCTGCCTTCCTTCCTGCCTTCCCTCCTCCCTGCCCTCCTCCAGGATCTCCTGCACCGCGCGGGTGTGGCGCAATTCCTGCAGCGGCAACCCGGCGATCATCAGAATCTCCTCCTTGCTCAGCTTTGGAAACCGTTGAAACAGCATAGAGAAAACCACCGGCTCCAGATCCCGGCGGCTCGCCAGGATCCGCCGACAGCGCGCTCCCAGCTCTTGCTCGGAACGCACTGGCAGGGTGAGCAGATCCACTGCTGCATCCAGGTTTTCCTGCCTTCCCAGCTCCTCCAAACTCACCCAGTGCACCTGCTCCAGAAAGCCCCGCAGGGGCAGTACCGGCCCAAGCTGGTGCCGTTGGTGCGGGGTTATCACCACCACGCGCCAGTGCTCGATGCGGGGGTGGAGCTGCAGGAAGCGGTAGGTCTGGGCCGCCAGGCGGTGGTGGAAGCCGATGTCGGCTCGCATCTGCACCTCCAGGAGCACCACCGGCAGGTCCTCAGAGCTGGTCTCGCTGCCGATGGGCCAGAGCACGCCATCGAGCCGATGGCTGCCCGCCTTGAGTTCCGGCGCCGAGAAGCGGTACTCAAGATCCAGCTCAGTGGGAACCGCGCCGCTGGGCATTGCGCCGGTAGGCGATGCCACCAGCCAACGGATCAGATCCGGCGCCGACTGGAACACCCCGTAGAACCAGCGGTCGGTGTTCAACGCGGGGTGGAGGGCTGAAGACAAGGTACCGGGCGCCAGAGCAGGCCCACCAAGCGCTATCCACTAGGCGTTATGCCCAGCCCCGCTGTCGCTAGGAGGCACCGGCGGCTCAACCTGAAAAAAGACGGCACAGGCCCGATGGTCCCGGTCACCCAGGTCGAACCAGATAAAATGGGGGCCGGTATCAAGCAGGGTGACATCCGGTAGCTGGAGCTGTTCACGGTTGCGGCTCCAAGCCGCTGCTGGCTCTGTTGCCTGCTCAGCTTTTGAAGCGGCAGGGGGCGAATGATTCCGCCCCCTACCACCAGGGCTACCGGGCTGGTGGAGTGCTGCTGCAGCTCAGACCTTCGTGGTGGAAACGAATTCGGGATAGGCCTCCATGCCGTGCTCGCTAAGGTCCAGACCATTCAACTCTTCATCCTCAGCAACCCGCAGGCCACCACCAAGGGCACTGAGCACGCTCCAGAGGATCCAGGAGACCACCAGGGTGAAGACCACGTAGGAGACAATACCGAGGATTTGCAGGCCGAGTTGGTTGAAGCCGTGGCCGGTGAGCAGGCCCTTTTCCGTGTGGAACAGGCCGACGGCCAGGGTGCCCCAGATGCCGCCGAAGCCATGGACGGAGAAAGCGCCGACGGGGTCATCGATACCGAGGGCATCGACAAAGCTGACCGCGTAAACCACCAGGGCACCGCCGATGAAGCCGATCACCCAGGCCGCAGGCATGGAGATGGCGTCGCAACCGGCGGTGATTCCCACCAGGCCGGCCAGGATGCCGTTGATGGTGAAGGTCAAGTCGGGTTTGCCGGAGCGGAGCTGGGAGACCAGGGTGCCGGCGATGCCACCGCCCGCCGCCCCCAGGGTGGTGGTCACGGCGACGTAGGGAACGGTTTCATTCATGGCCAGAACCGAGCCGGGGTTGAAGCCGTACC
>JBILDB010000343.1:0-3004 GCA_044352805.1 Cyanobium sp. | reverse complement strand
CAGATCAGCGTCGATCCGAACTGGGTGCCGATGGCGCTGCTGCGGGCCCCCTGGGTGGGGCGCCTGGCCCCCCTGGGCAGGCTGGCCCCCTGGCTGGTGCCCCTGCTGGCGACAGAAAAGCCCCGGGCGCGGCTGCGGCAGCTCTGCTACCGCGATCGTCTCAGCTGCGCGATGGTCTACGACAATCTCCCCATCATCGATGTCTTCAGGCGCCTGGATGCCAACAGCCTGCTGGGCGTGATGGATGCCCGGGGGATGGAGCAACCCTTTTTCTTCACCCTGCAGCAGCCGCCCTCAGGGGGGACCCAGCTCGCCGTCCCCCTCGTAACGGATAAGCGGCTAGCGCCCTGAGTAGGTTGAAAGGCCTGAAACCGCCGCTCGGCCACCTGCCCTGTGCCTCGATTCAGCCGTTGGTGGCTTCCTGTCTTAGCCGCTGGTCTGCTGCCCCTCGGGGGCGTGCTGGCTGGCTGTCAAGCGCAGCGCCAGCCCCCGGCCGCCACGGCCGTGGCGCCAAGGCGGGTTTCGGCTCTGGGCCGGATCGAGCCCGAAACCAAAATCCGCAAGGTGGCCATCTCCAACTCCCTCAGCGGCGATCGGGTGCAATCCCTGCTGGTAGAAGAAAACCAGCTCGTCAAGCTGGGCCAGCCCCTGGCAATCCTGAACAGCCAGGGCACCCTCAAGGCCTCCCTGGATGAAGCCGAAGGCCAGGTGGCCATTGCCCGCAGCAAATTGGACCAGGTGCGGGCGGGGGCGAAGCAGGGGGAAATCGATGCCCAGCGCTTCACAATTGAAAGCCTGCAGCGCAAACTTTCCGGTGAAAAGCTGGCCCAAGATCAAAACGTGACCAGCAAGTTGGCCAAGCTCAACGAAGCCAGCATCGAGGCCAAGCGCTACGACCAGCTGTTCAGCGCCGGTGGCTCATCTGAGCTGGAAAGGGACCGCTATCGAACCAGGGCCACCACCAGCCGCGCCGAATACCAGCAGGCGCTGGAAACCCGCGAAGGCACCCTGAGCACCCTCAGATCCCAGATCGCTAGCGAACAACAAACCCTGGCCAAAATCACCGAGGTGCGCGGCGTTGATGTGGTGGCCGCCGAAAGTGAACTCAAGAAGGCCATGGCCTCCCGTGACCGGGCCAAGCAAGAACTCTCCTACGCCACAGTCGTTGCGCCCCAAAATGGCCAGATCCTGAAAATCAACGCCCGCCCCGGAGACAAAGTCGGCGATGATGGCCTACTGGAAATGGCCGATACCAGCCGCATGGTGGTTGTGGCAGAGGTCTATCAAACAGACATGCGTGACATCCGCATCGGCCAGAAGGCGACCATCAGCGCCGATGGCTTCAAGGGGAGTGTCCAGGCCAATGTCTATCAAATTAACTCCCAAGTCCAACGCCAAAGTGTCTTCAGTGGCGAACCAGGTGAAAACCAAGACCAACGGGTCTTTGAGGTGAAATTACGCATCGAATCGACCCCAGAAATTGCCGATCGGATTCGCCATGCCTCCAACCTTCAGGTCAATGTGATCTTTGATCCAACCGATCAGCAAGCTGCTAAGCCATGATCAGTCCCCTGAAAAAACTCCTGAAGCGAACCCCTGTGGCCTGGTTGCAGACCACCAACAACCCGACAAAGTTACTGATCGGCGTTGCCGGAGTCAGCTTTTCCAACCTATTGATGTTCTTCCAGCTGGGGTTGATGGACAGCCTCTATAACAGCCAGCGCAAACCAATCGACCGCCTTCAAGCCGACTTGGTGATGGTCAGCAGCAAATACAGCAATCTCGGCTCCCTCCAGGAATTTCAACGCAGCCAGCTGTATCAGGTTCTGGGGGTTGCCGGCGTGGAATCGGTAGCACCATTGCGCATCAACCGCGCCAACTGGATTACTCCTTCCACACGCCAATCCTATGATATTTCCGTATTCGGGGTGGACCTGACCAAACCTT
Source organism: Cyanobium sp. (assembly GCA_044352805.1). Taxonomy (GTDB): domain Bacteria; phylum Cyanobacteriota; class Cyanobacteriia; order PCC-6307; family Cyanobiaceae; genus Cyanobium. The sequence goes on along the minus strand of JBILDB010000343.1, from coordinate 1,057 downwards.
CCCTGGATTTCCCGGAGATCGAAAAAAACCGCAGCCAACTCCGGATTCTGCGCAACTCCCTGTTCGATCGAAATTCAAAGAAGCAATACGGTGACATTCAGAAGGTCGTTAACACAGATGGCAAGGCATTACTGGAAATCAGCGGTAAACAGATTCGCATAATTGATACTTTCAGCATGGGAGCCACATTTGCCGCCGAAGCCAATCTGATAACTTCTGACAATACCTATCTCTATTTATTTCCCAAGGCTGATCCGCGCAAAATCCAGCTGGGCCTGATCAAGCTCAAACCCGGTGCCAATCCCCAGCTTGTCCAAAACACGATTAAGTCCTTCATCAGCAATGACGTTCGCATTGAAACCCGAGAAGGGCTCTCCAAGCTGGAAGTGGCTTATTGGCAACGTAATTCATCCGTAGGCTTCATCTTCTCCCTGGGCGTTCTGGTGGGCTTCATCGTTGGCAGCATCATTGTCTACCAGATTCTGTTTGGTGATGTCATGAATTCCCTGCCCCAGTACGCCACCCTCAAGGCGATGGGCTATCGAGACAGCTACGTAATTAGTATCGTCATCCAACAATCGGCTATTTTGGCTTTGGTGGGTTTTATCCCCGGGCTCCTGTTATCGATGGGCCTTTATTCCCTGCTGGCCACTGTCACCAAACTAACTGTCTTGATGACAACCACCCGGGCCCTGCAGGTGCTGGCGCTCACCTTCGTGATGTGCGTGGGCTCCGGCACCCTGGCCACCCGCAAACTGGTCCAACTGGATCCCGCCGATGTCTTTTGATGCCGCTGCCCCCAATCCGGTGGCTGGGGAAGCCAGCGCTGAACCGATCATCTCCCTCAAGCACGTCAACCACTGGTTTGGCAGCGGCGATGAACGCAAACATGCCCTCAAGGACATCAGCCTGGACATTTATCCAGGCCAAATCATCATTTGCACCGGCCCTTCCGGCTCTGGCAAAACCACCCTGCTGACCATGCTCGGCGGCTTGCGCTCCTGTCAAGACGGCAGCCTGCGCATCCTTGGCCAGGAACTGCTGGGGGCCAGCAAGG
>JBILDB010000341.1:0-3005 GCA_044352805.1 Cyanobium sp. | reverse complement strand
CGGGTTGAGGAACTTGTTGATGTGCCAAGAGGTGGCCAGGGGCCCGGTTTCGGCCTCCCCATCACCAACGCAGGCCAGGGCGATCAGGTCGGGGTTGTCGAAAACCGCGCCGCAGGCGTGGGAGAGCACATAGCCCAGTTCGCCCCCCTCGTGGATCGAGCCGGGGGTTTCCGGGGTGCAGTGGCTGCCGATGTGCCCGGGAAAGGAAAACTGCTTGAAGAAGCGGCGCATCCCAACCGTGTCCTGGCCCTTGTCGGGGTAAACCTCGCTGTAGCTGCCGTCGAGGTAGGTGGGGCCCAGCACCCCGGGGGCGCCATGGCCGGGCCCCGACAGGTAGATCATGTCAAGGTCGTGGCGCCGAATCACCCGGTTGGCGTGGGCCCAGATGAAGGCTTGGCCCGGTGAAGATCCCCAGTGGCCCAGCAGCCTTGCCTTGACGTGCTCAAAGCGCAGGGGTTCGGCTAGCAGCGGATTGTCGCGCAGGTAGATCATCCCCACCGCCAGGTAATTGGCGGCGCGCCACCAGGCGTCGATTAGCTGCAACTCCTGTTCGCTATCAGGGCTGGAGAACTGAGCCTCGTATGGGGCCATGGACGAAGCGGTCATGCCCTTCGATCAAGTGGATTCCGAATTTGATGATGGCCTGAAGTCTTTAAGAAACGGCTAAGGCGCTCGCCACCGGGGGCGGAAATCAGGGAACTAACATCCTCAACCAACAGCTACTATGAACTGCAGCAGCCCATCAGCCCGCCCCAGCCGACCTGTGGTGCTTGAGCCAAAGGTTTCCGTTGAGCCTCGGGCCGCAGCGGCCCGGTGGGTGCTGGCAGTGACGCCAATAGCCTCGCTTTAACGGTATGGATCACATCAACAAAAGTCCCATGGCTGAAGACAAGGCTTGGATTGATGCTGATCTTGTGTGTCGCAATAAGAAGCTTCTACCTCAACCTCCCTTTTTGCCTAGTAGAGCACAGTATCAATACAGGTTGAACTGGGCTGTGCCAATCATGGAAACTATTGCTGCTAGTACATCCAAGGTAACATCAGCAAACCAGCTGTTCGAAAAGGAGGCGGAATTTAGAAAGGAGACAATTTATTTTATTGTGATCGATCGCTTCTTTAATGGCAACAGAGCCAATGACGGGATCAGCAAGCAGAAACTCCATGATCCGAGTCTTACCCATTGGGGGCATTACTGGGGTGGCGATCTCGAGGGCATCATAGAGAAGGCCGACTACCTCAAACAGCTTGGCATAACAGCAGTCTGGCTCTCTCCTCTGTTTGAGCAGGTCGATGACATTGAGAATGGCCATGGGCCCATGCACGGCTACTGGACCAAGGACTTCAAGCGCGTTAATCCCCATTTTGTAAGTGAGGGTGAATCGACCTCGCTGAAGGACTGTGTCACCATGCGCAGAATGATCAAGGCCCTGCATGAACGGGATATTAAGATAGTATTGGATATCGTCTGCAACCATAGCTCGCCTCAGTTGCATGGCAGCAAGGGAGTTATTACGGATGATGGCATTCCGCTTGCCGACTTTCACAATGACAGCAATAACTTTTATCATCACTATCCTGAAATTACCGATTGGAATGACGAATTTCAGTTAATTCATCATGAAATGCTCGGACTTGCCACCTTTAATGAACGCAACATCAATTTCAGGCGATACATAAAAAGCGCCATCAAGGCCTGGCTAGATCTTGGCTTCGATGCCTTGCGCATCGATACCCTCAAGCACATGCCGGTGTGGTTCTGGCAGGAGTTCGTTGCGGACATTCAGGCCAGCAAGCCCGACACGTTCCTGTTCGGGGAGTATGGCTTCGGTTCACCCTGGGATGGGCGTTATTTGCACTATGCAAACGACACGGGAGTGTCGGTGCTCGACTTCGCTCTTGCCGGGGCGATCCGCTCTGCCTTCAGCGGCCAAGAACCAGGTGGCTTCCACCTCATCGAGAGGGTGTTGGCGATGGATCCGGTGTATCGGCGCTCCACCACGCTGGTGACCTTCATCGAGAACCACGACATGCCTCGCTTTCTCTCCATCTGCTCTTGCCACGGGGATCTGGAGCTGGCCACGGTGCTGCTGCTAACGCTGCGCGGCATTCCCTGCCTGTTCTACGGAACAGAGCAGTATCTGGTTAACGACACCGATGGTGGCAACGATCCCTACAATCGCCCGATGATGGAGTCCTGGGAAACGGGCTCAAAACTGTCGGAGATCATCCGCCGTCTGGCCCTCCTACGCAAGACCAATCGCGCCCTTGCCTACGGGCGGCATGGACAGAGGTACATCTCGGAGACGATCTATGCCTACACCCGCCATTACCGCGACAATAGGGTGTTCGTAGCCGTCAATAAAGGTGATAATGCTGCCTGCACCATTGACCATACCGGTCTTCCCGAAGGGCCCCACACCTGCCTGCTTTCGGGCGAAAGCTTTGTGGTGGCTGCAGGGTCGATCCGAAACCTCTCCATTCCAGCCAAGGGCGCTGTTGTTTTGGCGGTACAGGGAGAACCGTTAAGGGCCACCACGGTAGTCAAGTTTCAGATTAATGACTATGTCACCCGTCCCGGCGAAGTGATGGCCGTTTGCGGTGATGCTCCTGAACTAGGGGCCTGGGATGTCGACCGGTGCCCCCATCTGGAATTCATCAACGGGGATGTTTGGTTCGCCGAAGTGGGATTTGATGAATCGGCGGGAAAGCCGATTCGCTTCAAGTTCGTGGTGCTGCGTTCTCCGGGGCAGGCACCTGTTTACGAGAATCTGGTCTGCCGCACCTTCCTGCTACCAAGCGGTGGCTCGGTGAAGCTGGATCTCGACTGGGACCGGCAGTAGGGCGGCCGGCCCTGGGGAATCAGGCCGATGCAACCAGCGCTGCGTTCCAGCACTTCACTGCCGGGATACCCCGGTAATAGGAAAGGATTGTGAGGGTGGAGGTATCGAGCAGGAAATGGGCTCCGTGGCTGGGCGATAGCTCGATCCAGCGGGCCACAAACACCC
>JBILDB010000340.1:0-3011 GCA_044352805.1 Cyanobium sp. | reverse complement strand
CGTGAGGCTGGTCTGCGGGGGCCATCCAGGCGCGCAGACCTTCGTTGAGCAGGATGTTCTTGGTGTAGAAGGTTTCGAATTCGGGATCTTCAGCGGCCCGGATTTCCTGGCTCACGAAGTCATAGGCCCGCAGGTTGAGGGCCAGGCCAATGATGCCGATGCTGCTGGTCCACAGCCCCATCACGGGCACGAACAGCATGAAGAAGTGCAGCCAACGCTTGTTGGAGAAGGCGATCCCGAAGATCTGGCTCCAGAAACGGTTGGCGGTGACCATCGAATAGGTCTCTTCTTCCTGGGTGGGCTCGAACGCCTTGAAGGTGTTGGCCTGTTCGGAGTCTTCAAACAGAGTGTTCTCCACCGTGGCGCCGTGGATAGCGCAGAGCAGGGCACCGCCGAGAATGCCGGCCACGCCCATCATGTGGAAGGGGTTCAGCGTCCAGTTATGGAAGCCCTGTAGGAAGAGCAGGAAGCGGAAGATGGCGGCCACGCCGAAGCTGGGTGCGAAGAACCAGCTGCTCTGGCCGAGGGGGTACATCAGGAAGACGCTGACGAAAACCGCGATCGGGCCGGAGAAGGCGATGGCGTTGTAGGGACGGATGCCCACCAAACGGGCAATTTCGAACTGACGCAGCATGAAGCCGATCAGGGCGAAGGCGCCGTGCAGGGCCACGAAGGGCCAGAGGCCGCCGAGCTGGACCCAGCGCACGAAATCGCCCTGGGCTTCAGGGCCCCAGAGCAGCAGGAGGCTGTGGCCCATGGCGTCAGCGGGAGTGCTGACGGCGGCGGTGAGGAAGTTGCAGCCCTCCAGGTAGGAGCTGGCAATGCCGTGGGTGTACCAGGAGGTGGCGAAGGTGGTGCCGGTCAGCCAGCCCCCCAGGGCCAGATAGGCCGTGGGGAAAAGCAGCAGACCGGACCACCCCACGAAAACGAAGCGGTCGCGCTTTAACCAGTCATCGAGGACGTCAAACCATCCCCGGGCCGATGGCGCCCGCCCTACAGCAATCGTCATGGGAAGAACGGTGCGGGAAACCCGCTGGGCTGTGGGATACCTGCCGATCGTAACAACCCTGCCAGGAGCGACGCGGCCGCTCGACAACGGCTGAAGTTAGAAGGGGCTGCGGTGGCCCAGGCCGACTCGGCCCGGGCATTTCGTTGGCCCAGGCCCGACCGGATCGCCCCCGCGGCAGGATGGGCCCACCTTTGCCCTACTCCTTCTCTATGGCCTCCAGCAGCGTCCCCCCTGCGACGGTTACCGGTTTGGCTGATCCTGCCCAGGTTTTGGAGCAGCCGGTGCTGGGCTCCAGGCGACTTTCCAATCTGCTGGTGGCCACCGCGGTCAGCATTGGCGGACTTGGTTTCCTGCTGACCAGTGCCTCCAGTCGTTTTCAGCGCAATTTCCTGCCGATCGGCCATCCGGCTGAGCTCGTCTGGGTGCCCCAGGGGTTGGTGATGGGTCTTTATGGACTGGCGGCCCTGGCGCTCGCGACCTATCTATGGTCTGTGATCGTGATTGATGTTGGTTCAGGAAGCAACCGCTTTGATCGCACGGCAGGTCAAGCGCGCATCACCCGTCGGGGCTTTCGTCGCCGCATCGAACTAGATATCCCCCTTAGGGATATCCAGGCCGTCAAGGTTGATGTGCGTGAGGGCATCAGTCCCCGGCGCCGGCTGGCACTGCGGCTCCAGGGTCGCCGCGATTTGCCCCTGACCCAGGTGGGTGAGCCCCAGCCTTTGGCCGATCTTGAACTCTCCGGAGCCCAATTGGCCCGTTTCCTCGGTGTCCCCCTGGAGGGCCTTTGATACCGATGGCGATCAATTTCAGCTCCCCGCTTCAGTCGCCCTGGCGGCTCAAGTTGGTTCTTTTCCTGCTCAGCTTGGTCCTGCCATTGACTCTGTCGGCCTGCGCTACCGAACGGCCCACGACCCCCCTGGGTTGTGCCGTGGCCACGACCCCCTGTCTGAGTGGCTCCGCCAAAGTGGCCCTGCAGACCAGCCGGGGCGAAGTCATCCTGGGCCTAGACGGTAAGGCTGCCCCTTTGACGGCAGGCAATTTCGTGGATCTTGTTAAACGCGGGGTCTACGACGGTACCGTCTTTCATCGCGTCGTAAGGGAACCGATGCCGTTTGTGGTACAGGGGGGCGATCCGATCAGCGCCGATCCCAAGGTGGCTGCCAGTGAATACGGCACCGGCAGCTATATCGACCCCACGAGCCGCGAAGCCCGTTTGATCCCCCTTGAAGTAGGCCTTAAGTCCGAGGTCCGGCCCCGCTATGGCCAGCCCCTGACCACCCCAGGCATTACCCGGGAGTTGCGCCTCAGCCACGAACGGGGTGCCCTGGCCATGGCCCGTTCAGGGGATGCCAATTCCGCCAGCGCCCAGTTTTATGTGGCCTTGGAGGCCTTGCCCGAGCTGGATGGCCGCTACGCCGTTTTTGGCAGGGTGACCAAGGGCATGGATATCATTGATCAGATTCAACAGGGCGACAAGATTTTGCGGGCGACCGTCATCGAAGGTGGCACTTTGGTGCAAGGTGAACCCTGACCCGCAGGGGGTGCGCCCTTCCGATTGGGGCGTGGATTGGGGCGATCACGGCCTCTGGCACTGGCAGGGCCACGGCTGTCACTGGCGCCGCATCGGCGATCCAGCCCATCCCCCCCTCGTCCTGATCCATGGATTTGGGGCCGGCAGTGGCCATTGGCGCCACAACGCTGGTGCCTTCGCTGCGGCAGGTTGGCAGGTCTACGCCATGGACTTGCTTGGATTTGGAGATTCAAGCCAGCCCTGGCTGCGGCTCGATAATCGACTCTGGGCTCGGCAGCTTGGGGCTTTTCTTGAAGAGGTGGTTCAAGGGCCGGCGGTGCTGGTGGGCCACTCCCTCGGCGGACTTGTCGCGCTCACTTGCGCCGTGCATTTTCCCGATCGGGTGCAGGCCGTAGCAGCGGTTCCCCTGCCGGATCCGGCCCTGTTGATGGCGAGGATGGGTGGCCATGGGGGCTCCCCCCGCCAAGC
>JBILDB010000339.1:0-3012 GCA_044352805.1 Cyanobium sp. | reverse complement strand
CGGGCGGAACCCGCGCCAGCTGATGGCGGATCTCGCCGGTCTTGGGGTTGCGTTTGGCGGTTTGGCGCTGGCGGCCCAGGGCGCGGGGAATCTGGGAAATGAACGAGAGCGGACAGATGCGCCGCCAAAGTTCATGGCCGAAGACCAGCAATATGAAGATTCCCGCCGGCACGACCGCTCCCCAGAAGATCGTGGTGCCGAGCGGATAAGGCGATTCGACCAGGCAGCGGCCCTGCACCGCCACGCACTTATCGGCCAATCGCAGCGGACTCCAGGGGTGATCCGCACTGGTGAAGCGGGCCGTGAACGGATCGAAGAACAGCGAAGCGATTATCAGCAGCCAGCCTGTGGTGAGCAGCCATCTCACCCAGTGCATGCGGGTTTCGCTGACACGCGAGCCGGCCATCTTCAGCCATGGGAACGATGGCGAAAGCTAACCAGCCCAATCGCCACCTGGGTAGCAACGGCCCGCCGGCGGCCAGTTACCGGCCCACCGCTCAGGCCAACGGCCGCCCCTTCCAGGTCCAACCGCGGCCGCTGAGGGTGCGCCACACCGACACCGGGCCGATGGCGGCCACCACCAGCCCACCAGCCCCCATCAGCCACCAGAGGGTGAGCTGCAGCTGAAACTGGCGGCGGGTCCACAGACGCAGCACCAGCTGCAGGCCGATGCCCACCAGGGCGAGGGCCAGGGCGGCCAGCAACACCAGCCGCTGGTCTGGCAGCCCCCCAGCGGCAAACCCCACTGGGGCGTGCCCCATAAGGGCCAGCCCCATGGCGGCAAAGGCCGCAGCCGGCGCCAGCAACCAGGGGCCGCTGAACATCAGCAGCACCACCGAGGAGGCCGCCAGGGCCCTGGCCACATCGCCGTCGAGGCCCAGCAGCCAGTTCTTGGTCCAGCCCTCCCAGAGGGAGGCGAAATCGCTATGCATGCGCAGCTCGAGCGCATCCAGCCCCAGCAAATAGCGCAGGCGAAGCCGCCCTGCTTGATCCGCCGCGCCAGGGCCAGGTCCTCCACCACCTCCGCCGCCAGGGCCCGGTGGCCGCCGATCGCCGCGTAGGCGCTGCGGCGAAACAGCATGAAGGGACCGGCGGCAAACGCCACCGCACTGGCCGGATCATTGGCGGCCTCAATCGGAAAGCCCAGCCCCAGCAGGCTGGCCATGATCGGCTGCACCAGCCACTCCGCCAGGCAGCCGCAGCTCAGCCGCGGCGCCAAACTCAACAGGTCTGCCCCCTCGGCGCTCGCCTGGGCCAGGGCGCGCCGCAGGGTGGCCGGCTGCAGGCGCACATCGGCATCGACGAACAGCACCCATTCGCTCTGGACCTGCTCCATAGCGCGACTGCAGGCCCAGTTCTTACCCACCCAACGCTCACCGGCCGGCCGGGGCCCGGCATCCAGCAGTGCAAAGCGGGGCTCGCTGGCGCCGCAGGCCCCTGCCGCCTGCCGGGCGATCGCCAGCGTGGCATCAGTGGAGCGATCATCTACCAGCAGCACCCGCCAGTCGCCGCAGGGGTCTTCGCTGCTCAACACACTGATGAGGCAGGCGGCGATATTGGCCGCTTCGTTGTAGGCGGGCACCACCACCGTCAGCGAAGTGTGGGCCAGGGCCTGAGCCACAGAAGCGGCCGCGTCAGCTCCCGGAAGCTGCGCCAGCCTGGGCGCTTGGGCAAACATCAGCGCCAGGCCGGCAATCAAAATCACTAGGCCAAGAGCAGCGGCGGCAGCCAGCGACAGCAGCGCCCAGGCGAGAGCCGTGGCCAGATCCATGGCCGTAGCCCCCAGGGTCGTTTTGCCCATTGTGACCCGGCTCGATCACGGCGGCAGCCCCAGCAAGGTGTGGCGGCATGCCATGGAATCGTCTGTACTGCCTGCAAACCGAGCTGGGGCATCTGCGCTGAGGTGATCTTCTAAAAAGTCGATCTTTCTCAATTTCTCAGCTTGATCCAGCGGGTTGCCTTGATCTGTTGGGTTCCATTGGCCACTCAGCGATTTGGGCGGCGCCGTCATCAGTGCATCAAACACCCTGCAGCTGTTCCAGCTGTTGCTCCAGCCGCTGCTTGAGACGACGCTGCACCAGGTTGCAGAGGTCCTCCACCAGGGGGTCGGCCACCGCATAGATCAGCCGCGTGCCATCGCGCTCACAACTCACCAGGCCGGCGCGCTGTAGCTGGCCCAGTTGGCGGCTGATGTGGGACTGGCTGAAGCCGGTGGCCTCGATCAAGGAGGCCACATCCATGGCGCCGCCGTGCTTGAGCTGGCAGAGCAGCTGCAGGCGAGCCGGTTCGCTCAGCAGGCGGAAGAAGGCGCTGAGTTCATCGAGCAGCTGGGGACTCGGCAGGGACTGGGGCAGGGACTGGGGCGGTGTCCGGCGCATGTACGGGCTTATGTCGATACACGCATTATGCACGCAATGCGCAGGTTTTTGGCCTCAGGCGTGCAGCGCCCCAAACAGCCGAGCTCGCCTTAACGCCCATAATGCGGCTATGCTCATAAAAGTTTTGCCCCTGCAGCCATGTCTTCCGCCCCTGTAACCGCCCAGCTCCACCGCATCAACGCCCACGACCTGGCCGATCAGTTAGCGACCAAAGGCGTCACCGTGATTGATGTGCGCGAACCGATGGAGTACGCCTCCGGTCATATCAACGGCAGCCTCAACATTCCGCTGGCGCGCATCGCCCAGGCCGAGCTACCCCGCGGACCCCTGGTGCTGGTCTGCCAGAGCGGTAACCGCAGTACCAAGGCCATGCACCAACTGCTGCAGCAGGGCCACCCCCGGCCGGTTGCCGACCTCATGGGTGGAATACCCGCCTGGCAGCAGGCCGGTTTTGAAGTGCGCAAGCACAAGGGGGCACCCCTGCCCTTGATGCGCCAGGTGCAGATTGCGGCCGGCAGCCTGGTGCTGCTGGGGGTGATCCTCAGCCAGACGGTGGCCCCCGGCTGGATCTGGCTGAGTGGCTTCGTGGGGGCTGGCCTCACCTTCGCGGGTATCAGCGGCTTCTGCGGCATGG
>JBILDB010000059.1:0-9848 GCA_044352805.1 Cyanobium sp. | reverse complement strand
GTTCTGCCATCACTACTGGTTTCCATGTTCTGCATTTCGCCCTTGCGAATGCCCAGCTTTTCGATGCAGGCACCAACGGCCTCCTCGGGCACGTCCATAACCAAGGTCTCGAATGGTTCATGGGGGGTGCCATCTATGGTGCGGAAGATGACTTGGGGCTGACTGACTTGGAACTCGTAGCCCTCGCGCCGCATGGTTTCAATCAAAATGCCGAGGTGCAGTTCACCGCGACCACTCACCGAAAAACGATCGGGTGAATCGGTGTCCTCAACCCTTAAAGCCACATTGGTAAGAAGTTCTTTCTGCAGCCGATCACGCAGTTGGCGACTCGTCACGAACTTGCCCTCCTTGCCTGCGAAGGGAGAGTCGTTGACTACAAAGGTCATTTGTAGTGTGGGCTCATCAACCCGAATCAGAGGCAGGGCCTCAGGGTGATCAGGACAGGCAATAGTTTCACCAATATTTACCTCATCGAATCCTGAGACGGCAACAAGATCACCGGCACGGGCTTCGGCGATCTCAACCCGCTGCAAACCTTCAAAGCCAAGCAGCTTGCTGATGCGTCCACGCTTAATGCTGCCATCATCGCGAATCAAGGCCACGGTTTGACCATTGCTAATGGTGCCGTTGTGTACGCGGCCAATCATTATGCGACCCAGAAAATCGGAATAATCGAGGGTTGTAACCTGCATCTGCAGGGGTTTTGCAGGGTCTCCAACCGGCGGTGGGACATGGCGCAAGATGGCGTCAAAGAGGGGCTTCATGGTGTCGCTTTCCGTGGCCATATCCGGCTTGGCATAGCCGGCCATGCCACTACCAAAAAGATAGGGAAAATCACATTGATCGTCGTCCGCACCCAATTCCAAGAAAAGGTCTAGAACCTTATCAACAGCCTGTTCTGGGTCGACACGGGCACGATCAATTTTATTGACAAATACAATTGGCCTTAGCCCTTGCTCTAAAGCCTTACGCAGCACGAAACGCGTCTGAGGCATCGGTCCCTCATTGGCGTCAACAATCAACAGACAACCATCGACCATGCCAAGAACCCGCTCAACTTCTCCACCAAAATCAGCGTGGCCAGGGGTGTCAACAATATTAATTCGGATACCATTATAATGAACAGAAGTATTTTTTGAAAGAATAGTGATGCCTCGCTCCCGCTCTAGATCGTTGGAATCAAGCACACAGGTAGGCACCGCTTCTCCAGCGCGAAAAATGCCCGACTGGCCCAGCAGGGCGTCGACCAAAGTGGTTTTGCCGTGGTCAACGTGGGCAATGATCGCAATATTGCGAATTGGGGCGCCTTTGCTGTCGCCGCTCATGATGTTCTCGGTTGGGAGGGTGGAAAATTCGAAACCAGGGCTGGTGCGGAAGACCGGCTTGCTTATCCGGCGTGCTTATGTGGTTTTCGTCGCGCCAGGGTACGGAAGCGAACAATGATTCTAGCTTGCGCCCTGCCTGTCTCAGCGGACCAGTCGCTGGGCTGGCTCAAACAGCTGCAAGGCCTCTGAGGAACCTTCAAAACGCCAGTGCCAGGGTTCGTAACTCACGCCCTGCTGATTGCCCTTGGGAAAGGAAAGCGTGAAGTGGTAGCGACCTGCATGCTGGGACAACCACTGGTAAGCCGGCGTATTCTCAAAGTTCTGAGTGAGATTGGTCCCCGGTTGACCTCCATCACCCAGGTCCACCGCATAACCGGTGCTGTGTTCGGAATAGCCAGGGGGGGCACTGACCTTGGCCCGGGTACGGGCATTTTGATTGCGTTCAGCCTTGATGTCGAAAAACAGGCTGCTTTGCAGATCAATCGAGCGAAAAGCACTCAGCACTTGCAGGTCCACGCCGTCGCCAGCGGCGGCCTGCTGCATGGCAATTAGGGCAGCAGCAGCCTCCGGCCTGAGCTGCAGGCCAGGCCCCAGGGCCACGAGCAGCCGGGGGGGAGCTTCTGGGTAAGGGAAATGGCCGAGCAGCCGCCCATCAGCCGTGGGGCGCTCTCTCAGATCCGCCACGGGACCAGGCTCAAGCCAGGGCACCATGCCTGCTTGGCGCAGGACCATCAGGCCGGCAATAGCCAGCCCTAATAAAAACGCGCCGCCAAAAAGTCTCAGCCAAAGCGATGCGCGGCGGGGAACCTGAGCCCGGCTGCGCCGTGCCACGGGAATGTCGTCTCGAAACTGCGCAGGCGACACACCGACAGGCTTGGGTGAAGCAATGTTAATTCCTCGGCCTAGACCCGGAACCAGACCCCTGCTCCGAATCCGGGTCCGAATCCGGGTCCGAATCCGGGTCCGGCTCTGGGTCTGGGTCCTACTCCTTTGCCCGCCATCCCCCTAAAACGATCTCAACAGTCCGCGGGGGACAGCCGCAAAGACCAGGCCTTTGGTGTTACGTTTTCATGAGAACCACTGGCGCTAAAAGGTTTCAAGATGTTGCGAGTCGCAGTTGTGGGCGGCGGCCCGAGTGGATCTTGTGCTGCTGAAGTGCTTGCCAAGGCTGGCATTCAAACCTGGTTGTTCGAGCGAAAGCTCGATAACGCCAAACCTTGTGGTGGGGCGATTCCGCTATGCATGGTCGAAGAATTTGACCTGCCGGAATCAATTATCGACCGCAAGGTCCGCAACATGAAGATGATTTCACCCTCCAATCGAGAGGTGGATATCCATCTGCCGAATAGCAACGAATATATCGGCATGTGCCGCCGCGAAATTCTGGACGGCTTTCTTCGTGATCGGGCTGCATCCTTGGGGACCAATCTGATCAATGGTCTCGTTCAACGGATTGACACCGGCAAAAATCGCCAAGGCCCTTACACCATTCACTACGCCGACTATGCCGGTGGTGGACCAACAGGCGAACTAAAAAGCATGGAAGTAGACCTCATTGTTGGTGCCGATGGCGCCAACAGCAGGGTAGCCAAAGCCATGGATGCTGGCGACTACAACGTGGCGATCGCTTTCCAAGAACGCATTCGCCTGCCCAAGGAAGAAATGGCTTACTACGAAGATCTGGCCGAGATGTATGTCGGAACCGACGTCTCCCCTGACTTCTATGCCTGGGTCTTCCCCAAGTACGACCACGTTGCTGTTGGCACCGGAACGATGCAGAAAAACCAGGCCCTGATCAAGGGCCTGCAGCAGGGGATCCGCGAACGCGCCAGCAATCGGCTTCTCAAGGGTGAGGTGATCAAAGTGGAAGCCCATCCGATCCCCGAGCACCCACGCCCTAGAAGGGTGGTGGGCCGCATGGCCTTGGTGGGTGACGCGGCTGGCTATGTCACCAAGAGCTCGGGAGAAGGGATTTACTTCGCAGCAAAAAGTGGTCGGATGTGCGCCGAGGAAATTGTCAAGGCCAGCGCCGGTGGCACACGTATTCCCAGCGAGGCCGACTTAAAAATTTATCTTAAAAAATGGGACAAAAAGTATGGTCCTACCTATAAAGTTCTAGAAATTCTTCAAAATATTTTTTACAGCAATGATGCGGCCCGCGAGGCCTTTGTCGAAATGTGTGATGACCTCGATGTGCAGCGCCTGACTTTCGATAGCTACCTCTACAAGCGAGTTGTAACCATGAATCCTTGGCAACAACTCAAACTCACTTTCCGTACGCTGGCCTCCGTACTGCGGGGTCAAGCCTTGGCCCCATCCGGGTATCGACCGGTAGCTAGTGCCGTGCGCACGGAAGCGGAAGTCGCCCAGCTGTTGGCCCCCCCGGCAGTCCCTGGCAACGAAACCCACGCCATCAATGGCATCGGCCCGGATCCCGGTTCCGCCTCTGCAACTGATCGACAACCGGTCCTCAGCCGCTGAGGCAGTTGAAATCTGCGAGCTGGGCGGCCTGATTACGCAGGATACCCAGCAGATTCAGCCGATTGCGGCGCACCGCTGGGTCGTCGGCCATCACCAGGACACTTTGGGGGCCATCGAAGAAGTCGGCCAGGGTGCTGGCGCTTTGGGCAAGACCATGGGCCAGTGCCCCATATCCCGATCCATCCTGGGCCTGGGCATAGGGACGAAGCGATTCAATTACGCCAAGCATCGCCGCCTCGCTCGGCGAATTGAACAGGGCCACATCAACCCTCCCATCGGGCCCCAACGCCCCAAGGTCCAGGTCTCCCTTGGCCGCCAGGCGTGAGGCCCTTTGCACCACTTTCTGCAAGGCAGCCAGTTGGCCCTGGTGCCGCAGACCGGCCAGCAGCAGTAAGCGGCGGCGGGCATCGGCCGGGTCCCCTAACAGCCTGGCTGCTGACACAGTCTCGCCGGCAACCGCCTCGACCAGATCGCCATCGAAACCTTCCTCCTCTAACTGGCTGACCAACCTCTGGCGCAGCAACTCGACCATGCTGGCCTCCAGGGAAACCGCGTCGATCTTCAGGTCGGGCAGCAAAGCCGCCCAGTGCCCGCAGGAGCGCTGCAGCAGGGCCACCAGATCCAGGGTCCAGCCCCGATCCCAGAGAATCTGAAGGATCCCGTTGCCGGCCCGACGCAACCCATAGGGGTCGGAGGAGCCACTCGGTCGCTCCCCCCGGGCAAAGCTGCTAAGCAGCAGTTCCAGCCGTTCTGCCAGGGCCACCACGGCGCCCGCATCGGAAGTCGGCAGGCTGTCGCCCGCACCACGGGGCAGATAGTGCTCTTGCACCGCCAGGGCCACGGCCCGGGGTTCCCCTTCAGCAAGCAGGTATTTGCCCCCCATCACACCCTGCAGCTCCGGAAATTCCGCCACCATCTGGCTGACCAGGTCGTGTTTGCAGAGATGGGCGGCGCGGCGGGCCGCCGCCGCCGTCGGCTCCGCCAGGGCCAGGGCCTCGAGCAGGGCGTCCGTGAACCATTCGAGCCGCTGGGTTCGATCCAGCAGGCTGCCCAGTCCCTCGGCGAAGGTGACCCGATCGAGTTGATCGCGGCGATCGATGCTGGCAACAGAGCGATCGGCCCGCACAAAAAAGGCAGCGTCATCCAAACGGGCCCTCAGTACCCTCTCGTTGCCCCGTCGCACCGTATCGGCAGCGGCAGGATTGCGACCATTGGCCACAAACAGGAAGCGGGAAAGGAGCAAGTCCCGCGCCTCCAGGGCGAGGGAATCGGGCAGGGCACCGGGGCGTCCCAAGGGGACATAGCGCTGATGGGATCGCATCACGGTGCTAAGAACCTCGGGCGGCAGCGCCAGATAGCGCTCATCAAGGGATCCGCTCAGCACCTGGGGGGCTTCGACCAGATCCACCAGCTCATCGAATAGGGCCCCCGGCAGATCGGGCACGCCAGCGGCGGCCTGGGCCGCCGCCTTGATCTCGGCGGCAATGGTGGCGGCGCGGCCATCGCGATCCGCCATCACCGCCGCCGCCGCCAAGGTCTCGAAGTAGCCATCGGCCCGCGCAATGGCCAAGGGTTGTTGGCTGAGACGGTCGCCCCGGCTGAGACGACCGCTGCTGACCACCGGATCGCAGTCGACCAAATCCACCGGAACGACCTCGTCGTCCAACAGAGCCACCAGCCAACGGACCGGACGGCTGAAGCGGCTTTGCCCCGCTCCCCAGCGCATGAAGCGGCGCCCCTGCAGCCCCCAGATCCACTCGGGAATCAGGGACTGCAACACCGTGGTTGTCGGTTGACCTGGTTCTAGGACCTGGGCGAAAACAAAATCGCCCTTGGGGGTAGGCCGCACCTCCAGGGCCTCGGGTGGCACGCCACAGCGCCCGGCAAAACCAAGGGCGGCCGCCGTAGGCGAGCCCTCCACAAAAGCCGCGGCGGCTGGGGGACCTTTGCGATCTTCGCGGCGATCCTGCTGCCGGGTCGCCAGGCCCCCAATCAGAACGGCCAGGCGCCTTGGTGTACCAGTCACCCGCAGCTCCTGCCAGGTCAACCGGGCCGCCGCCAGATCGTCTTCAACCCGCTGGCGCAGCTGGGGCAAAGCCAACCTGACGAAATCAGCGGGAAGTTCCTCGCTGCCAATCTCCAGTAGAAACGTGGCCATCGTCTCGAGGCGCCTTGCACCGACTGTATGGAACGACATCAACTGGCAAGGGCAGCTGCGGCGGCGAGGGCATCCACCGCTGCTGGTTCGCTAGTTTCAAGTAGCCGCCGCCCCAATTCTTGCCGATGTCGTCTACCAAGGGCGCCCATAGCTCAGCAGAGGCGACAGATCATGGCAAGCCCACCAAGATCGAGACGCTGAAGGCCCAGAGCGGCCATCTGAAGGAACCGCTGGCCACGGAACTGGAGAACGACAGCCTCCATTTCACGGATCCGGCGGTCCAGATTCTTAAGTATCACGGCAGTTATCAACAGGACAACCGGGACCATCGCCAGAAGGGACAAAGCAAGGACTGGCAGATGATGTTGCGGCTGCGCAGCCCAGCCGGTCGCATTCCGGCTGCCCTTTACCTGGCCCTCGACGAACTGGCCGATCGGCTCGGCAACGGCAGCCTGCGGGCCACCACCCGCCAAGCCTTCCAGATGCATGGCATCGCCAAGGCCAATCTGCGGGAAGTCATCGGCACGGTGGCCCGAACCATGGGTTCCAGCCTCTCGGCCTGCGGTGATATCAACCGCAATGTGATGGCCCCCGCCGCCCCCTTCGAGGACAATGGTTATCCAGCCGCCCGGCAGTTGGCCGACCAAATCGCCGATCTGCTGACGCCCCAGGCCGCCCAAGGCTCTTACCTCGACCTTTGGGTCGACGGCGACCTTAGCCACCGGATCCGGCCCCAGCCTGCGGTGCAGCAAATCATCGATCAGCAGCTAGAGGGAGCGGTTTTCAGCGGGGATCAGGCGGAACCCCTCTATGGGTCCACCTATCTACCGCGCAAATTCAAGGTGGCGGTGACCGTGCCTGGCGATAACGCCGTCGATCTGCTCACCCAGGACATTGGACTGGTGCTGTTCACCGATCCAGCCGGTCGGCCCCGCGGCTGCAACGTCTATGTGGGTGGCGGCATGGGTCGCACCCACAACAAGGAGAGCACCTTCGCCCGTTTGGCCGAGCCCCTTGGGTATGTGACGGCAGCGCAGATCCTGCCGTTGATCCAGGCGATCGTGGCCCTGCAGCGGGACCACGGCGATCGCCAGCACAGACCCCACGCGCGGATGAAATATCTGATTCATGACCGCGGCCTCGCCTGGTTCCAGCACGAACTCACCCGGTATTTCAGCCACCCCCTCCAACCCCTGCGGCGCGAGCCCAAGCCCCATCTCAGCGATTACCTCGGCTGGCACCGTCAATCGCCAACGACATGGTTCGTCGGCTTGCCGTTGCTTTGCGGCCGACTGGAAGGGGAGAGGAAGGCGGGGCTGAGGCGCCTGGTGGAGACCTTTCAGCTGGAAGTGCGTCTGACCCCAAACCAGGATGTGTTGCTTTGCAATATTGGTGCCCACCAGCGCAGCAGCGTTAAGCAGGCCTTGGCCCAGCTGGGCTTTGCAGATCCTGGGGCCCCGGCCCCCCTGGCCCGCCACGCGATTGCCTGCCCGGCCTTGCCCACCTGCGGCCTGGCGATCACCGAGGCGGAGCGCATCCTGCCTGATGTACTGGATCGGATCCAAACCCAATTCACCAACTTGGGCATCAACAAATCGGTGCTGGTGCGTATGACCGGCTGCCCCAACGGCTGCGCCCGCCCGTACATGGCTGAGATTGCCTTGGTGGGGAGTGGGGTGAACCAATACCAGCTCTGGCTGGGCGGAAGTCCGGGCCTTACCCGTTTGGCCATGCCCGTGCTGGAAGCGATGCCCCTGGAAGCGCTGGAAAAAACGCTGGAACCCCTCCTGGTGGCATGGCGTGATGCAGGCGGTCGTCGCAGCTTCGGGGACTTCGTCCAACGCCTGCGGGCCGACGAACTCGAAGCCCTGGTTCTGCCTTCATGAGCAACGCCAGAATTACCCTTGCTGCTGGCCTGGTCCTAGGGGTCCTTGGGGCTGGAGTCAAGCCCTTGCTGGCCCAGCAGGATCCCCCCCCACCGGAACCACGACTCAAGAATTACCACCCGGATGAGACCACCTGCCAGGGAGCTTTGATTCGCAGCAGCTTTGCCAAAAACCTGCTGCCCTGGGCGGATCAACCGGAACCGGTGCTCGTCTCCCTGCGGCAGGTGCAGGCGGAGATGACCCGGGCCACCCTGGCCAGTTGCGTTCGCCAAAATTTGATGACCCCAGCCCAAGCTGCGGCATTGCAAAAGGAACTGGGCCTGGGCGACCCCCCTGGCGCTGAAACTCAGCCTCAGCCCTCCGGCGCCGGGGCCCCGATCCGTCCGTAGTGGGCCCGATCCAGGCCCCTTCGCCAGGCCCAGAGCTGGTCTCCATAACTGAAATGCCACCATTCATTGGGGTGTTGCACAAAGCCGACCTCTTGCATCACTGCGGCGAGGAGGCGGCGGCGGCCATGCCAGAGGGCCGCCTCTGAATCAGGTTCCTCTCTGGCAGCCAGGGCGTAATGATCGGGCTCGGAGACTGGCCCGATCGCGTCGATGACGCCGCCCATCTCCAGGGGCTGCCCAGCAGCATCGGCCAGGGTGAGATCCACTGCAGCACCGGTGCTGTGGGGAGGCGGAGCGGCAGGGTGCAGGCTGGGTGGGGCCCAAAAGCGCCCCACATCAAGGCCCACCGCTTCCCATTCGGGTCCAGAACCATCGGGATCCAGGCCCCGCGCCTCACACTCCTGGCGGATGGCGTGGTTCACCATGAAGGCCTGAACAGCCACCGGCCGCCAGGCGTCGAAAACCGCCAACTGGTATGGGCTTTGGCGGCGCTGCAGACATCCCTGGACGCGAGCCAGGCGACCCATCACACCCCGGCGCAGGCGGAAGGGACAGGCCTGGTCACCGTAGGGAGCCCCCAGGCTGAGATAGGGGTGGGGCTCTAACCGCACCAGGTCAACAAGGGGAACGAGTGGCTCTCCCTCGTCATCGATCGGAATGCCATTCCAAGGGCGCAGGGAGGTCATGGTGGAAATCGGCCCAGGGGCGCAACAACAATTGGGACGGGCAGTAGGAGAGAGAGTGAGCCAATTTTGCCCAGCTGGCAATCACGCTAAGCGATGTGATAACTGCAAACTCAACACTGATTTCAAGAGCGCCAATCCGGAGGATCACGATGACAGTTTTAAGAAGCATGACTTCTATCTGATATCCCAAATTAATCAGCACCTACTGATGAATTGCTTGCTCAGCTCACGGGAGTTGGTTCAGAAGCCGTCTTCGCCTGCGGCGATGCCGACCCCCACCTCAACAAACAAGCTCACCGCCGACAGGCCTCAATTCAACTGAGCGGCCTCCAGTTGTCGTTGGCGTTGCTCAGCCAAGGCCTGCTGCAACAGGGGGTGGTTCTCCAATTGCGGGTCTTGCTCCAGCAACCGATGTGCCACCTGGCGCGACTGCTCCAGAACGGCGCCGTCATCGCTGAGGCTCGCCAGGGCCAAATCGGGCAAGCCCGACTGGCGGGTACCCAGCACCTGACCCGGTCCCCTCAACCGCAGGTCCATTTCGGCAATCTCAAAGCCATCGGTGCTGCCGACCAGAACCTCCAACCGCTGGCGTGCCAGGGCCTGCTGACTGTCGTTGATCAAGAGGCAATAGGACGCGGCCGCCCCCCGACCCACCCGACCGCGCAATTGGTGCAACTGGGCCAGGCCAAAACGTTCGGCATGCTCAACCACCATGACGCTGGCTTCTGGCACATCCACCCCCACTTCCACCACCGTGGTACTGACCAGAACCTGGCAATGGCCTCCGGCAAAGGCACTGATGGCCCGCTGTTTTGCCTCGCTGGAGAGGCGCCCGTGCAACAACCCCACCTGGACCTCCGGAAACACCTGATCAGCGAGGTGGCGATGCACCTCCACGGCCGAGCGCAGGTCCAGCTTCTCCG
>JBILDB010000338.1:0-3030 GCA_044352805.1 Cyanobium sp. | reverse complement strand
TGGTCAGCGTGGACATGTGCTCAGAAGGGTTTGATGCGCCGCGGTTGAGGGTGGTGGCTTACCTGACCACGGTGGTTACGCGCAGCCGTTTTGTGCAGGCGATCACCAGGGCCGTGCGGGTGGCTGAGGAGTCCCGGTCCAGCCCAGCCGGCCCCCGTCAGCCGTCCTATGTGTTCGCCCCAGCCGACCCCCTGTTGATGGCCCATGCCCGGGGTTGGTCCCTCAGCGAGCCCTACCGAATCAGCCCGCCCCGCCCAGTCGCTAGCGCCGTTGCCGGGGGCTGGGCAGGGTCCGCTGACCCGCTGGCGCCCTTGCAAGCCCTAGGGGTCCAGGCCAGGGGGGTCATCCAGGTGAAAGGACCCCAGCTACCAAATTTGAGCAAAATTTCAATAACATCCCGAGGCAACGAATAATTCAGAAAAAGCTGTCAAGACGCTCTGGTCATGCGACTGTGTATCAACAAACACCTTCAGCTGCCAGATATCAAGGCAGGCTGGGCTTCAGCCGGACGATACCAATGGACGCCTCGGTGCATCGCAGACTTACCGTTGCCGTGTGCTGGGCTTTAGCCCGCCGCTCAGCACTCGACACCATGGAACTATACGAAGAAAGTTTTGCGCTCAGCGAGGAATTTCGCGAGTGGTTGGTCGCTTTGGATCAAGATCCCGACGTGTTGAAATCAACAATGTTGATGGTGCCAAAAGATCTCACCTTCAAACATTGGCCGGAGACTGACGGCTTGCTCGAAATCTGAATATTCCCTTCATAAGTCCTGCAAGGCTTCTGATCCGCCCCAGCCAGAGCCTGGGGCCCTAGGCTTAGGCGTAGTCACTTCGCTTAAGCCCCATGGTCGCCAGCGTGCCCGTTTCCGGCTCGGCCGACGGCTCCCTGCCTGAAGTTGCCATCGAAAACCTGGTCATCGTCGGTTCAGGGCCCGCCGGCTACACAGCTGCCATCTATGCCGCCAGGGCCAACCTGGCCCCCTTGCTGATCACCGGTTTCCAGCGGGGTGGCATCCCCGGGGGCCAGCTGATGACCACCACCCACGTCGAGAATTATCCCGGCTTCCCCGACGGCATCCTGGGACCGGAGCTGATGGACCGCTGCAAGGCCCAGGCCCTGCGCTGGGGGACCAAGCTGCTGGAAGCCGATGCGGACTCTATTGACCTTTCCGTGCGGCCCTACCGGCTGGTCACCTCGGAAGGCGAAACCGTCTGGACCCACTCCCTGATCCTGGCTACGGGGGCCAGTGCCAACCGTCTCGGCATCAACGATGAGGAACGCTTCTGGAGCCGGGGCATCAGTGCCTGTGCCATCTGCGACGGGGCCACCCCCCAGTTCCGCAAGGAGCAGCTGGCCGTAGTCGGTGGCGGTGATTCGGCTTGTGAGGAGGCTGTCTATCTGACCAAATACGGCAGCCAGGTGCACCTGATCGTGCGCAGTGACAAGCTGCGCGCCAGTGCCGCCATGGCGGACCGGGTCCTGGCCAATCCCGCCATCACAGTGCACTGGAACCGGGAGGTGTTGGCAGCCATGGGCGAGGACTGGCTCAGTGCCATCCGCCTGCAGGACCGGACCACAGGCACCACGGAAGATTTGGCCGTCAGGGGCCTGTTCTATGCCATCGGCCACACCCCCAACACCGAGTTGCTGCAGGGCCAACTTGAGCTCGATGCCAAGGGCTATCTCGTCACCCGCAGCGGCCGCCCAGAAACCAGCCTGGAGGGAGTATTTGCCGCCGGTGATGTGGCCGATGCCGAATGGCGCCAGGGAATTACCGCCGCCGGCAGCGGCTGCCAGGCGGCCCTCGCCGCCGAACGTTGGTTAAGTCACCACCAATTGGCCCGTCCGGTGGAACGGCAGAACATCGAACCGGAGGCGGCGGGTCCAAGCCAACCCACTGCCACCAGCGACGCCGACAATTTCGATGCCGCCGCCCTTTGGCAAAAAGGTGGCTATGCCCTGCGCAAGCTCTATCACGACAGTGACAAGCCCCTGTTGGTGGTTTACACCTCCCCCAGCTGCGGCCCTTGCCATGTGCTCAAGCCGCAATTGAAGCGGGTCCTCAACGAGCTCGAAGGACGGGCCCTGGGGGTGGAGATCGACATCGAGGCGGATCCCGAAATCGCCCAACAGGCCGGAGTAACTGGCACCCCCACCGTGCAGCTGTTTTTCAATAAAGAACTCCAGCAGCAATGGCAAGGAGTCAAGCAACGCCGTGAATTCAAAGCGGCGATCGAAGCGCTGGGGGCCGCGATCGCCTGACGCGCCGTCCGGGGCCGGGGTCTAGTGCTGGGGCCGGGGGCCGGGGCCCGGTCCGAAGCTCAACGGCGGCGGGGGCCGCCGGGACGGTTGCCGCCCGGCCGGGGACCTGCCGCACCGGCGTTGCGCTCCCGGTAGGTGATGCGGCCGCGGGATAGGTCGTAGGGACTGATCTCGACAAGCACCTTGTCGCCAGCCAGGAGCTTGATGCGGAACTTGGTGAGCTTGCCGGCAGCACGACAGAGGCACTGGTGGCCTGCCGGCTGCTCAAGGGTCACCAGATAAAAGCCATTGCCCTGTTCCTTCTCAATGACTCCGGACGTCTCGATCATGCGGTGGGCTAGGCGATGGCAGGTTCAACCACTGTACCGGTGGCCCAACCGCACCCCTGCAGGGCTGGCGGCCGGGACGCCCCTCCAAGCCGCTGCTCGCTAGGGTCCCAACCATTGCCAAGGGTCTAAGCGATGATTTTGCCCCCCGTCTCGATGGATCTGGGCCTGTTATTGATATCCATCGGGGTGGTAAATCTCTGGCGCATGCGCCAGAGCCAATGACAAGGCAATGACAAGGCAATGACAAGCCAGGGAGGCGGGGGGCGGTGACCACCCTGTTGTTTCACAAGCCCTACGGCGTTCTCAGCCAGTTCAGCCCCGAGGCCGGCAGTCGCTTTCGGCCCCTGGCCGACTTTGTGCCGGTGCCTGAGGTCTACGCCGCCGGCCGCCTTGATGGGGACAGTGAGGGATTGCTGGTGCTCACCAATGAGGGATT
>JBILDB010000058.1:0-9921 GCA_044352805.1 Cyanobium sp. | reverse complement strand
AACTGAAGTCGGCATCGGCCGTGTAGAGCAGATTGTTCAGTCCAGTGGGTGTTTGCAGATCGAAGCGGCGCTGCAGCGCCCCATCGGAGTCCCCGAGTTCGGTGACCCAACCGTCGTAACGCAGCTGAACCGTGGCCACTGGAACGGCCTCCAGCTGATGTATGGCAGCGAACTGGGGAAACCGGTTCCAGTCCGTCGGCAACAGCCGCTGGATACCAGGTACATCGCAAGCCGCCAAGTAAGCGTCGGCTTCAACCTGGCGCTCTCCCTCCGGGGTGGCCATCACCATCCCGGTTACACGTAATGCCTCGGGGCCTTCGCCAGGGCCAACCCCATGGTCCACCCGGGTCACCCGATGGCGCAGATGGAGCCGCCCCCCCCGCGCCAGGATGTAATCCAGGATCGGCCCGGTCAGCCAACGGTGGGGCGATCCCTTGAGCAGGTTGAGCTTGGAGGCCTCGGTACGGGTGGCGAACATCAGGAAGATGGTCAGCATGCAGCGGGCCGAAATCGAGGCGCAATCGATGAAACCCAGGGCATAGGCAATCGGATTCCACATCCGTTCGATACTGCGGCGGCTGCCGCCATGACCCAGGAACCAGGTTTCAAAACTGACGGCATCGAGCTCGCGAATCACCCCCATGGCCCCGTCGTAATCCACCAATCCCCGCACGATCGGGCTGGTGCCCAGGGCGAGGGCATTGCGCAGCTTGTCTATCCAGTTGAGTTGGGGCGTAGTGAAAAAGGCCTTGAGGCCATTGAAGGGAGCTCCTAGGGCAAAGCGGAAGTCGAGCTCGCGCAGATCGCCGCCGCGGTTGACGAAAAGGTGGTGGTGCTCCTTCGGCAGCAGATTCTCCAGGGCGCCCACCTTGCGCATCAGAGCAAAGAGGTTGGTGTAATTGAAAAAGAACACATGCAGGCCCATTTCAATATGGTTACCTTCGGGGTCTTCCCAGCTACCCACCTTGCCGCCCATGAACGGCCTGGCCTCATAAAGATCCACCTCATGGCCGGCGTCCACCAAATCCACGGCGGCGGACAACCCAGCCAGACCAGCGCCGACGATAGCGAATCTCACCCTTGCGCTCCCAAGCAGTGCCGACTCTAG
The DNA here is from genome assembly GCA_044352805.1 of Cyanobium sp. Taxonomy (GTDB): domain Bacteria; phylum Cyanobacteriota; class Cyanobacteriia; order PCC-6307; family Cyanobiaceae; genus Cyanobium. The sequence continues at coordinate 8,813 of JBILDB010000058.1, read as the reverse complement.
GCAGGGGGGCTTCCCCAGCGCCGGCGGACAACCGCCCAAGGCAGAAAAGCCACCCAGGCCACCCGACTCAGGCGGGAGTCCATAGAGTGAATACCTTCGGCTACACAGGAGCAGCAGTCATGAGCATTGCCCCCAGCAGTGAGGTCAGCCTGAGCGAGGCGCCAACCGCCAACCACACAGGCATTGATGGCAAAGGAATTTTGATCACCCAAGCGGCAATGCGCCAGTTGGGCACTTTGATGGGCCAGCAGGGCCAAGGCAAGCTCCTGCGGGTGGGGGTGCGCTCCGGCGGCTGCAGCGGCATGAGTTACACCATGGATTTCATCGATGCCGCCGGCATTCGCGAAGACGATGAGCGCTACACCTACAAACCTGCCGAGGGGGGTGAGTTTGGCGTGGTGTGCGATCCCAAAAGCCTGCTTTACATCTACGGCATGCAGCTGGATTTCTCCTCGGCCCTCATCGGCGGTGGTTTTAATTTCACTAACCCCAACGCCTCCCAGACCTGCGGCTGCGGCAGCTCCTTCGCCGTCTGAGACCCTGCAAGTGGGTGCCGACATGGGAATCTGAGATCGGCTCATTTCACCGGCAGCGCTTGCACCCATGACGGCCAGTCCCGAATCCCTCTTCGATCAGGCGATTGCCCGCTACCGGGAAGGCACCCCCCCGGAAGAACTGATCGACGATTTCTTGGCCCTCACGAGCCAATCCCCCAAGCTCTCGGCCGGGTGGACCTGCCTGGCCTGGCTGCAATTGCTGCTCGACCAACCCCGCGCCGCCCTGTTGTCCGCCCGCAATGCGGTCCGGCTCAACCCCCAGGATCCCCAGGCCCGCATCAATCTCAGCGTGGCCATGCTCGAAACCGGCGCCAAGGGTGTGCGGGAGCACGTGGAAGTGGTCAAGAAGGTCCTGGTCTTGGCTCCGGAAATGGCCGACGAACTCAACGGCTCCATCGCCGATGGCTTGCAGCGAAGGCCCGGTTGGACCGCTTTGGCCAAGGTGCGGGACTGGCTGCAGACGTGAGCCGCATCCTGCTGATCAGCAACGGCCATGGCGAAGATCTAAGCGCATCCCTGCTGGGCCGGGAACTCCTCAACCGTCAGCAATGGGTTGAGGCACTGCCGCTTGTCGGCGCTGGCGATGCCTACAGCCGGGCCGGCCTCGGGGTAATCGGCCGGACCCGCAACTTCAGCACCGGTGGACTTGGTTACACCAGCCTGCGGGGACGGCTCACCGAACTGTGGCAGGGGCAGGTGCAATATCTATGCGGCCGGGTCCTGAGCCTGATGCGCCACCGCCGTGAATACGGCTTGGTGGTAGCTGTGGGGGATCTGGTTCCCGTGCTAGCGGCCTGGCTTAGCGGCCGCCCGGCTGTGGTGTATTTAGTGGCCTATTCCAGCCATTATGAAGGTAAATTGCGGCTGCCATGGCCCTGTGGCTGGCTGCTGCGTCAGGAACGCATTCAGGCCATCTGGAGCCGAGATGCCCTCACGGCCGACGATCTGAGCGGGCAACTGGGTCGTCCCGTACGTTTCCTGGGCAATCCCTTTCAAGATGCTGTGGCGGCAGCAGCCAGCCCCAGCCCCACCGCCGCGGCCCGCGGCGGTTCTGTTCAAGGCCTGGGCTTGCTGCCCGGCAGCCGCTTACCCGAAGCCAAGGCAAATCTGTTGTTGATGCTGGAGGTGCTCACACGGCTGCCGGAGCCCCTGCAACGACCGGGGGCCTTGCGGTTGCAGGCGGCCTTGGTGGGGGAACTGGGCGCGGCCGAGGTACTGGCGGCAGCAGCGCCCCTGGGCTGGAGCTTGGCTGAACCAGGCCGGGGGGGCCAGGACGTTGTGCTGCGGTGGGGCCATCTGGAGCTGCGCTTGCTTTGGCAAGGGTTTGTCGAGGTGCTGCGCGACAGTGACCTGCTGCTGGCGATGGCAGGAACTGCGGCCGAGCAGGCAGTCGGGCTGGGAAAACCGGTGCTGCAACTAGCCGGATCCGGTCCCCAGTTCAACGGGCGCTTCGCCGAAGCCCAACGGCGTCTGCTGGGGGCCGGAGTCAGTTGTGCCTCGGGTGAAAGCGGCCAAGACCTCACCCTCAGCACCACGGCGGCGATGGTGGCCGACCAACTCGAGCACCTGGGCGATCCCGAGCGGGGGCCGGCCTGGCGACGGGAGCTGGAACAGATTGCGGCGGCACGGCTGGGTCCCCCCGGCGGCAGCGCACGCCAGGCTGAGGCGATCATGGAAACGCTTGTTTCGCTTCGCCGCCAGTGCCGATGACAGGTTCCCAGGTCAAGCCCACCACTGCCGGCAGCCGACCGGCCCCCCTGGCCAACGGCCCTTGGGGCAGCCTCAAGCAGCTGTTGGATCGACTATTGGTGGTGAATGTATTTCTGGTCATCGGCGCCGCCCTCTGGTTTGGCCTGGCCGTAGTACTGCAAAGCCAAGGCCGGGGAGGACCCCTCCAAGCCTTCCAGAGCCTCTGGGAGCCTCTCATCATGCCGGCGGTGGGCCTGCTGATGGCGGCGGCCCTGCTCAGCGGGATTCTGAGCTGGTGGCAGCGGCGAGGGCAGCCTTGAGGTCGCCGAATTCGAACTCAAAACCCAGATCTGACAAGCGCTCCGAGACGACCTGCTGACCTTCCAGCACCACCTTGGCGCCATCCCCCAGCAGCAACTGCAAGACGGGGCCAGGCACTGGTAACAGCGAAGGTCGACGCAGGGCGGCCCCCAAGGCGCTGGCAAAATCAACCATCCGCACCGGTTCGGGCGCAACGGCGTTGATCACGCCGGTATAGCTCGAATCTTCAATGGCCATAGCCACCAAACGGCACAGATCATGGCGGTGGATCCAGCTCATCCACTGCTGACCCGAGCCAATCGGCCCACCGAATCCAGTGCGAAACACCGGCAGCATGCGGCCCATGGCACCCCCATCCGGGCCCAACACGATGCCGATGCGCAGAATCACCACCCTGCAGGCGGCCGGGGCAGCCTGGGCCTGCTGCTCCCAATCGCGGCAAAGGGCCGCGAGGAAATCATCCCCAGCGTAACTACTTTCACGGAAGCGTTCTGCCTCACTGGTGCCATAGAAGCCCACGGCCGAGGCATTCACCAACACGCTGGGGGGCTGGGGCAACGCCGCCATGGCAGCCACCAGGGACGCTGTGGTGGACAGACGGCTGGAACGCAGGATCTGGCGCTGGGCCTCACTCCAACGCCGCTCAGCGATGGGTTCACCGGCCAGATTGATCACACCGCCGGCCGCCGCCAGGGCCGCCAGCAGCTCCGGATGACGCCAACTGGCGGGTTGGGCTGGGTCAAGTTCCAGGCAAACCAATCGATCGGCAAGGTCGGGGAACGGCTGGGACCGCCGACTGACCAAGGTGAGTTCATGGCCCTGGTGGAGCAACCAGGGCACAAGCTCCCTGCCTATGAACCCGGAACATCCCAACAACAGCAGACGCATCGAAGTTCCGGAGATGGTGGTTTGAGGCTAGGAGTCCGCCAGGGGCGAAGGGCCGGCCTAGGGTGCCGCCATCGCCTCAGCCGCTGATGGCCGACCCCATTCCTGCCGCCCCCGATTCCGCAACATCGGCACCCAGCGACGCCGCACCACCTCCAGTTGCCGCCCTCAAAAAAGGGGCCCTGGTCCGTCTCCAGGCCTCTGCTTACTTGGGCAGCCTGGAGGCCGCCGCCAGTGATCCCCAGCTGCCGGGTTATGTCTTGGAAGGGCCCGGCGAGATTCTGATGTTGAAGGGAGAGCACGCCCAGGTGCGCTGGCGCCGACCCGTCCCCGATGTCTGGTTGCGACTCGACCAACTGGAGGCCTATCCGGCCGCAGGCCTGCCGGCCTAAATCTCAAGCTGACGCCGTTCTTGCTGCAACCTGGAGCGCCGTTGCTTGGCTTCCCGCAGCATCTCGCGGCCGTCGTGCAGATAGCTGTCCACGTAACCCATTGTGTAGCGTTCCAACTCGCCCAGGGCATCCTGCACCTGGCTGAGACAGTGGTAGAGACTCAACCCAAAACCACGGGCCGAACCAGGACATGCCCTGGAGCGATATAGCTGTTCGACCTTTTCAAGCCGGGCCTGACTTTGGGACAGAAAGGTGCAGAAGCTCTCCATCAAGTCATCGTCATAGGGATCGGCCGCCAGGGAACGCAACTGGGCCGGAAAAGCATTGATCACCTGGCCCAGCAACCGATCGATAGGCGCGTACACCAGCTGCAACCAGCTGATCAAATCGCCGTCCTGGGCCACACTGCGCCGGTGGGGTGAGCCAGAGCCGCCCCGGGCTCCCCTGGGTTGGCTGGACGCTGGTGCCTGGCGGGCCTCATCGAAGCGGCGCCGTTGCTGTCGATCGCCCAGCACCTCCCAGGCCGCGTTGAGGGCCAGGATGCGCTCGGCATCGCCACCGGCATCGGGATGGTGACGTTTGACGAGGGCCCGATAGGCGGTCTTGATCTCGGCAGAGGTGGCCGATGGCTCCACACCGAGCACCTGGTAGGGATCCTCTGCGGCAACCATGGTCCAACGGAATCAAGGCAGGAGTCTGCCTCATACCCGCAATGAGCATCAAAAAGCCCCCCTTGCGGAGGGCGTGGCAACAGATGCAAAAACGATCAGAACTTGAAGGTGGTCTGGACAAGAGCACCAAAGTTGCTGAAGGTGGAGCCACGGTTGAGTTCCGAGCTGCCATTGTTGTTCACAACTTCGTTGGTAAGCGCACCCAGGGGGCGGCTCAGATAGAACACAGCAGGGGTGATGCTGATGTTGTCGGAGACCTGGAACTTGTACCACCATTCCCAGGCATAGTTGCCGTCGTTGGAGAAGGTGGTGTAGGGGGTCTTAGTGGCGGAATTATTGCTGTTGGCCCCCAAGTTCAAGCTGGTGGCAAACGTGGGCTGGCCGAAGGCCATCCCAAAGGCATTGCCGCGCAGGAAGACATCAGCCCACTGCAGGCCGACGAACCAGCTCTGGGACTCACTTACATAGGGAGTCCGATATTCATAGCTGGGACTCCTCTGACCAGATGCGACACTGCCATCGCTATTATCGCTGAGACTGGAAATCCCCCAGCCGGCACTGAGTGAAGGCAGGAGACCGGCACGCTTAGGCTGCCAATAGCCATTTAAGGCAAAGTTACTAGAACTGCCGTTGTTGAGCCACCAGCTATTCTGGGCTACAAAGTTTGTGCCGCGGCGCGCATTGGAACCGGCTTGGCCGTAGCGATAACCGGCCGAAAGACCCCAACCCTTAGCGGCATAACCTAATTGCAACAACCAACTCGCGCGGGAGCAATCGTTGCCGATACCGCCATCCGTTGCAGTAGCACTAGTGCTGCAGCTGTAATACCTATTAGCCACAGTGCTATCAGAGTTAACACTGCCAACGTCGGCGACTGGACTGACGTAACTAGTTGTGAGACTAAATTTACCTGGGCCCACTTTGTAAGGCGTTTTCCAAATAGCCCCGACCATGGAACCGGTAGCTTTGTTATAAACTCCCGGAGCCCCGAACATAGCAAAGTAATCTAAAATCCTGTCGCCTTGACCCGAGCCATAAACGCCTGGATTCATCCCCAGAAATTCAGTGTTTCGGGCCTTTGATCCAACCAGGAATTCAAACTGACTTCCCACAGGGAAACGATAATAAAGCCGGTCAATACCAATCACATCAGAGCAATCCCGATTGCCCGTACAACTCGTTTGGCCGAATCCGTTGGAAGCCACATCCAAGGCGGTCAGGTTGACGCCATTGCCGTTGAAGGCGTTGTTAAAATTACCCGAGCGCAGGCGGGCATAAAGCTGATCTTTGCCGCTAAAACTTGTAATAAAGTTCAGTCGATAATCATAGTTAAATGTTGTCGCTCCATACTGGCGGTTGTAATTCTTAGCTGCATTGCGGCCATTGAGATTCGCGGCCGTACCGCCAAAGACCCCTACCCCGTTGCGATTGCCACTGGCTTCAACAGCTCCAAGCACGAAAGTGGCTTGACCTTGCAGCTTGGTGGTGGTGGAGAACTGGGTAGCCTCGATTTCACCGACACGGGCCTCAAGGCCATCAACCCGGCCCCGGAGCACAGCCAGTTCGGCCTCAAACTCTTTCATCAATCGCTTGAGCTCGTCGGTCACCTCGGTGACGCGATCAAGACAGGCATTTAGTAGGGCTGCCGCCTCATAGCGGGTCATGGGCTTGGAGCCCCGGAAAGTGCCGTCGGGATAACCAGCTACGCAGCCGTAGCGCTCAATCAGATCGGAGAGTGCCTGATAAGCCCAATCGGTGGGGCGGACATCGGCAAACTGATTAATGCTTGTGACCTGGTCGGCGCTGCCGCTGGCGGCATAGCGGTTGACATCGTTGAGGTTGATCTCGGCTGCGCTGACGGCCAGCGGAGCCAGCAAGCCAGCACCAATGGACGATCGCAGCAACTGCTGGAAGGGCTTCATAAAATCCTCACACCAAAGAGGGCCCCCCATGACTGGGAGGAGTTCGGGGAGTGTAAAAGGCCCTAGGCAAATAGTTCCGCCTGGCTTGATACCCAGGCATGTATTTCAGATCACAAATATCAGCTTGGCGCCAAAGCCAAACAAAAAACCCGGTCTCGTCGCCAAGGCCGGGTCATGGAAAGCTCCACCGTAGTGGTGGAGCCAGATGAAATCCTTGAAAACTCAGAAGCGGAAGGTGGTCTTAAGCAGTCCACCAAAGTTGTTGAAATTACCACCACCCGGGTAACGGGTCAGCTGCCCCAAGGGAGCACTGAGGTAGTAGATGGCCGGAGTCACAGAAATATTATCTGTGACCTGGAATTTGTACCAGCCTTCCCAGGCATAATTACCGTCCCTGATGGAAGCAACGCTGTCATCCCCAGACTTGGTGATGAAGGTGGGTTGACCAACGGCCATGCCCAAGGCATTACCCTTCCAGAAGACATTGGCCCATTGGAGGCCAACATACCAGGATTGACTTTGGGCGCCATCAAGCACGGACCCGTAGCCAGTGTCAGTGTCAATAACACCGTTGGGCACATTGCCATTATAAGTATTGATGCCCCAGCCATAGCTGATGGAGGGGAACCAAGCACCAAAGGTGGGCTGCCAGTAGCCACTCAGGCCAACGGAGTTAACGCTGTCCGCTAAACCGAATCCTGCAACCGCCAGGGGAGTGCCATTGCCGCCGTAGAGGCCAGCACCACCTTGAGAATAGGTGTAAGCAGCTGCCAAGCCCAATACAGGACCAGCCCAGCCAATTTGAGTGGTGAAGGTGGATTGAGAACAATCAGTTCCGATACCACCACAGAAGGGGGCCCTATTCAAGTCCGGGGAACCAACATCAGCATTGGCGGAAACGTAGTTGGCGCTGATGCTGAAATTGCCACTCTTCCACCAAAGACCGCCACCGCCACCAAGGTTCAGGCTGTAAGTACCTGGGGCACCCCCATAGGTGAAGATGTCGAGGACGGTATCAGCCGGATAGGCGCTGGGCCAGAAGGCCAGCATGTCGTCTTGGCGCACCCGGGGACCGACTGTTGCCGTGAAGTTGGCACCAATGGGGAATTGATAAAAAAGGCGATTGACCGCAAGCACATCGCCGCAGTCAGACAAACCGCCACAACCTTCTTCAAAGGCAATTTCCATGGCATTCAAGCCCACTGGAGGATTGCCCGAATAAGCCGATTGTCCAAAATTGCCGGCCCTTAAACGGGTGCGCAACAAATCCTTGCCCGTGAAGCTGGTATCAAAGAAAAGATCTAAGTTGTAATTGAAAGTTGTGGCCCCTTCATAGGCCTTAGCCCTGCTCTTGATACCTGGGTTCCCGTCGTAACCAGTGGCATCAAATGCAGCCTGATAGAGCGGGGGAGCAATGGTGTTCCAGTTGTCTCCACCAAAGGTGTTGGCGCCCAACACAAAAGTGGCCACACCTCTGAGCTTGGTTGTGGTGGAAAACTGGGTGGCCTCTAGTTCGCCCACCCTGGCTTCCAGGCCATCGACGCGACCACGGATGATGGCGAGCTCCTGCTCAAACTCCTTCATCAGGCGCTTCAGCTCGTCGGTGACCTCGGTGATCCGATCCAAGCAAGCGTTAAGCAGGGCGGCCGCTTCATAGCGGGTCATCGCCCTGGAACCGCGATAGGTGCCGTCGGGGTAGCCGGCCACACAGCCGTATTTCTCGACCAGATTGGACAGAGCCTGAAAAGCCCAATCGGTGGGGCGCACATCAGAAAACTGATTGATGCTTGTGACTTGATCTTGGCTGGCGTATTGATTAACGCCACTGATGTTCAGGTCGGCGGCCTGGACAGCAATCGGAGCCATAAGGCCGAGCGCCGCCGGGGCCAGCAACAACTGCTGGAAAAGTTTCATGGGGTGGACCTCACACGACAAGGCGCAATGCGCCACTGATAGTTTGCCGAAACATCAGACGGCCCATGTCGTTGTTGTGACAGAAACAGAAACGGGAGCACTGAAGCACCTGGCCCTGTATCGAAGGACACCCAAGCGCCCTGGCTGGAAGCCTGGGGCCAAATCAAGCCCACTGCCAAGCAAACTGAATCGATCCGCCCGCGGTCGCCCTGGCAAGCCAATCAGCACCAAGGCCTGGCGTCCGGGCTGGCAACCCTGCATTTCCCCCAAGGCTTTGGTGGGCCAGTCTTGCAGGGATCTGGCTCCTGGCCACGGCCGGTGATCGCCTTTGGCTGGCCCTGGATCGCCGCCTGCCCAGCTGGGATCAGGCCGACTATCTCAACAGCGCCGTCGACCATGGCCGCGCCCTTGGCCTGGTGGCCGGAGGCCATTGGCAGGGTTGGGCGTCCCTGTTGGACCTTT
>JBILDB010000057.1:0-9948 GCA_044352805.1 Cyanobium sp. | reverse complement strand
CCGTTGGCGATGCCGTTAAGTACATCCTCGAAAAACAGGCCTGATCGTCCATGGTGGAGGCACTCCGCCGCGTCGTGGTCACCGGTCTGGGAGCGGTCACGCCGATCGGCAACGATGTGGCCCAGTATTGGGAAGGACTGCGCAGCGGTCGTAATGGCGTGGCCGCCATCACCCTTTTTGATGCGTCTCGGCACGCCTGTCGCTTTGCGGCCGAGGTAAAAAACTTTCAACCCGCAGGCTGGCTCGAACCCAAAGAAGCCAAACGCTGGGATCGTTTTTGTCAGTTCGGGGTCGTGGCCGCCAAGCAAGCGGTCCAGGATGCGGGTCTCACCATTGACGACAGCAACCGCAATCGAGTCGGAGTCTCGATTGGATCGGGTGTGGGCGGTCTATTGATGATGGAGACCCAGGCCCAGGTGCTCAATGACCGTGGGCCGGATCGGGTCACGCCCTTTTGCGTGCCCATGATGATTCCCAACATGGCCACCGGACTGACGGCAATCGCCCTGGGCGCCCGTGGTCCCAGCAGTGCGGTGGCCACCGCCTGCGCCGCCGGCTCCAATGCCATCGGCGACGCTTTTCGTCAGATCCAGCTTGGTCTCGCCGATGTCATGGTTTGCGGCGGGGCCGAATCGGCAATCACGCCGCTTGGGGTGGCGGCCTTCGCCAGCGCCAAGGCCCTCTCGTTCCGCAACGACGATCCGGCAACCGCCAGTCGCCCTTTCGACTTGGAACGCAATGGCTTTGTAATTGGAGAGGGGGCTGGCATGCTCGTGCTCGAAAGCCTCGACCATGCCCTAGCCCGAGGGGCCACACCTCTGGCTGAAATCGTCGGCTATGGCACCACCTGTGATGCTCACCACATCACCTCTCCATCTCCCGGTGGCGTGGGCGGTGCCGAAGCCATGCGCCTGACCCTGGTTGATGCCCGCCTGCAGCCCGAGGACGTCGATTACGTCAATGCCCACGGCACAAGCACCCAGGCCAACGACAGCAACGAAACCGCTGCGATCAAATCAGCCCTGGGAGATCGGGCTCGTCAGATTCCGGTCAGTTCCACCAAGTCGATGACCGGCCATTTGCTGGGTGGGAGTGGCGGCATTGAAGCCGTAGCCTCCGTGCTGGCCATCGGCCACAACCTGGTGCCACCTACGATCAATTACCACACACCCGATCCAGCCTGCGATCTGGATGTGGTCCCCAATGTGGCCCGCGACCACCCCGTGAACGTCGTACTCTCCAACTCCTTCGGGTTTGGCGGTCACAACGTCTGCCTAGCGTTCCGGCGCTTCCCCTGAGCACAGGCCCGTCGCGGGTCACGCCCAGTTGCGTCGGAAGTCCTCCGTTTCCAAGCCCCTTCTCCCCCCTTACCGCGTTCCGCCATGGTCGTAGCCACCACCACTTCGGTCGAGAGCCTTTGCATCAACAGCATCCGCTTTTTGGCGGTCGACGCGATCAACAAGTCCAACTCTGGCCACCCGGGGTTGCCCATGGGTACGGCCCCCATGGCCTTCGCCCTCTGGGACAGGATTCTGCGCCATAACCCCAAGAATCCCAAGTGGTTTAATCGAGATCGCTTTGTGCTGTCAGCCGGCCACGGCTGCATGCTTCTTTACGCCTTACTGCACCTCACCGGGTATGACTCGGTGACGATTGAAGACATCAAGCAATTCCGGCAGTGGGGTTCAAAAACCCCAGGACACCCCGAAACCTTTGAGACCCCCGGGGTGGAAGTGACCACCGGGCCTTTAGGTCAGGGCATTTCCAATGCCGTGGGCCTGGCCATCGCCGAGGCCCATTTAGCCGCCAAGTTCAATCGGCCCGGCCTCAACCTTGTCGACCATTACACCTATGTACTGATGGGCGATGGCTGTAACCAAGAGGGTGTTTCGTCTGAAGCGGCCTCTTTGGCCGGCCACCTTGGTCTGGGCAAGTTGATTGCCCTCTATGACGACAATCACATCACCATTGACGGAGACACCTCCGTTTCCTTCACTGAAGACGTATTAAAGCGCTATGAGTCCTACGGCTGGCACGTCCAGCATGTGGCCGAAGGCAATACCGATGTGGATGGAATTGCCAAGGCAATTCTGGCCGCCAAAGCCGTCAGCGACAAACCAAGTCTGATCAAAATAACAACCACAATCGGCTACGGCTCACCCAACAAAGCCAATACTGCCGGAGTCCATGGTGCAGCCCTGGGAGCCGACGAAGCCGAACTCACCCGCAAGGCGCTCGAATGGAGCTATGGCCCCTTTGAAGTACCCCAGGAGGCCTATGACCATTGGCGTCAAGCTCTTGGACGTGGCCAGAGTGCCGAAACAGAATGGAACTCCACCCTGGCTGCCTATCGCAGCCAGTACGCCAGCGAAGCCGCCCTGTTTGAACGGATGCTGCGTGGCGAACTGCCCCAAGGTTGGGATGCCGATCTTCCCCATTACACCCCGGCAGACAAAGGCCTGGCGACCCGGCAGCATTCCTTTAACTGCCTGAATGCCATCGCTCCACGATTGCCCGAACTCATCGGCGGTTCTGCGGACCTCACCCACTCCAACTTGACCGACATCAAGGGAGAAAAGAGCTTCCAAAAAGGCAGCGAGGCCAACCGTTACCTGCACTTCGGGGTTCGTGAACACGCCATGGCTGCGATCCTTAATGGCATCGCTTATCACAATAGTGGCCTGGTTCCCTACGGTGGCACCTTCCTAGTCTTTGCCGGTTACATGATCGGGGCCATGCGCCTATCCGCCCTTTCCGAACTGGGCGTGATCTATGTGCTTACCCACGACTCGATTGGCCTGGGCGAAGACGGTCCCACGCACCAACCGGTTGAGACCCTGGCCAACCTCCGCGCCATCCCAAACCTGCTAGTGATTCGCCCCGGTGACGGCAACGAAACCAGTGGTGCCTACCAGGTCGCGGTGACCAATCGCAAACGTCCAACGGTGCTGGCGCTCAGCCGCCAGGCGATGGCAAACCAAGCCGGCTCCAGCGCCGCCGCCGTAGCCAAGGGTGGCTACATCCTCGAAGACAGCAACGGCACCCCGGAGCTGATCCTGATCGGCACCGGCACCGAACTTGAACTGGCCACCAAGGCTGCCGCCGTGCTGCGCGCCGAAGGCAAGAACGTGCGGGTGGTGTCGATCCCCTGCGTCGAACTGTTCGATGAGCAGGATGCCGCCTACCGCGAATCCGTGCTGCCCGCCGCCGTGCGCAAGCGCCTAGTGGTGGAAGCCTCCAGCTCCTTCGGCTGGCACAAGTACACCGGCTTCGATGGCGACACCGTGTCGATCGACCGCTTCGGAGCCTCAGCCCCCGGCCCCGTTTGCCTGGAGAAGTTTGGCTTCACCGTGGAGAACGTGGTGGCGAAGGCGAAGGCTCTGGGGTGAGCAGAAAGCTCAAAAGCAACGAACTTGGTGCAACTTCTAGCTCCCCCCGTATAGAGGGGAGCTATTCTTTTACAAGGATCAGCAGTGGAGGCCGTAAACGGCGCTTCGGCCTTGCTGGTGTTGCAAATGTGGCACTCACCAATCTGCTCCTGCAATTGTTGCTCCTGTTTCCAGCCCTACCAGCCTGGTTCTGCACCCTGGTGACCCAGGTGATCAACGGAACGATTGGATACCTCCTCTATGGGAAATGGGTGTTCCGGGTTAGTGGATTGCGGGATAGAAAGCAAGCGCTCCGATATGGCTTTACCCAGGGCCTACTTTGGACGTTCAACTGGGGGGCGATTGCGACAGGAGCGTCGACAGGTATGAACAGAAACCTCACCGCAGCTCTAGCGATACCGGCACTTGCCCTAATATCCTACCTAGCTCAAAAGCACTGGATCTTCTGCAAAGCATGAAACTTAGCGTTATCATTCCTTGCTACAACGAAGTTCAGACAATTGAGTCTCTCATCGAAGCCGTTCGCGGGGCTCCCGTAGACGACATAGAAATTGTGGTGGTCGACGACGGCTCCAGCGATGGCACACGCAAGCTCCTGCAGGGTATGGCAGAAGCCAACCACGCAGATCTTAAAATCTTATTTCATCAAGCCAATCAAGGCAAGGGGGCTGCACTGCGCACAGGCTTCCGATCTGCCACGGGTGATATCTGCATCGTGCAGGATGCCGACCTGGAATACGATCCACAGGAATTTCCGATCGTGATCGCACCAATCCTGGAAAACAAGGCCGATGTGGTGTTTGGCAGTCGATTCCAGGGAGGCAGAGCCCATCGTGTTGTATATTTTTGGCACAGCATGGGTAACGCTTTTCTTACGCTGCTCAGCAACATGTTAACCGACCTAAACCTCACGGACATGGAAACCTGCTACAAGGCATTCCGCCGCGAGATCATTCAGCAAATCGACATCGAGGAAAACCGCTTTGGCTTTGAGCCGGAAGTGACTGCCAAAGTAGCCAAACTTCGCTGCCGCATCTACGAGGTTGGCATTTCCTACTATGGACGAACCTACGATGAGGGGAAGAAGATTGGATGGAAAGACGGTGTACGGGCAATTTACTGCATCCTCAAATATAATCTGGGATCCAAGCCCAAACAACAATAAACCAGCGACTAGGTGAGTCAGTGAATTTCAAAGCAAACTCGACCTGAACAAAATCATGGAAGAATGACATACGTGATTCCATTAGATGGCTTCGTCAAGACACCCTTTTTTCCTGTAGGACACAATGAAGATTTCTCAGTAGATAAATTTGTTCCATTGTAAGATTTGTTTAATGATGCATACATTACAGGAATCAGATTCCAAGAATCTCCGTCATCGCAAAGGACCAGTGATTCGTACTTAGCTGTTCGGAGGTCTTCAATAAAATATTCGATCTCTGCGGACGTAAATCCTTTGGAAGCCACATGCGCCTTATAAGAAGATAGAGCATCATTATTAGAGGTAGACATTAATCGAGTCATAGCAACTTGACCATCGACTTGATTGAGCGAATTAGTAAAATTGCCGACTGCCACCATGGCAACAATATTTAGACAAAGCAAACCAGCAAAATGGCCAGGAACAAATCCCCTCATGGAAGTCAGTAAAATTCCTAATTGATAAGCCATTATTGGGAATAAAGGAATATAAATACAACCAAGGAAACGTGATATCCAAGGCTGATAGGCGATACTCCAAAAGATGACTACGGTAGATAAAAGACTTGTTATCAAAAGCAGGCCAAGTGATATTGATACAGGTTTAGACAGGAAGTATTTTCGCAGCCTGTCTCGCCTGCAAAGGATGAGATAGAACGATATAGTTAAACAAATAACTAATAAAGAAAGTACTATCCATGACGGATAGGCTGAATCATGCGAGTGATACTCGATCAGAGAGAATGAAGTACCGCCACCAGTAGCAAACTTAGATTTAAATATGTCAGGAACCCACAAACCATTTTTAAACGTCGAAAACGGAAATAAGAATAGCTGATAGACAACTCTTGCAAGGTTAAGCAAAAATGCCTTTACTCTATCCGAAAAAGCCAAGTCGTGAAGCGTCCATACTGAGGTCACCAAACTGACGGCGGCTTCATCATAAGAATATCTAAGCCTTGAAAGAGATAAAGTTGCCCCGCTAACTATACCAATTACAGCAGACAGAGCCAGCAATGAAGTATCAGCAGCCTGAAGAGTACACTTTAACGTTGACTTAATGGAAGAACCAGTAAAATACAGGATATTAATCAGCAGGCTGGCCAAAAGTGGTATGCCTACAATTGGACCATAGCTTTTGGAGCTACATGCGATACTGAACGCTAATACCTGTGGTGCAATAAAATCGACGACTAAATAGCTTGATTTCATATTTATCATATTAAGATACAAGACATTATTCAACTCAAGTGCGCAGCCAACGCTTAACATTAATAAAACAACTATTATTAAGTCATTCTTAGTTATTACTCCTTGCATGACTTGCTGGCTGGAGCATAAAATCAAAACAATCACTGCAATCAGACTATATTGAACAGCCTTGCCTGATGCGTCAGGCTTACCGCCAGCATATTTCCCTAAAAAGAATCCATTCCATAACGTTATCACAACATGCTGCAGCGTGCCAAGCAGAACAATGAATTCAACACTTGAAAGAAGGCCCAAGCCCCTTAAATTATAAAAGCAAAGATCTGGCCAATACAATATATCATGTCCAAACTCATACAACACTTGCCTGAGCGATCCAACACTTTGAGGCATTATTGTGCCCTGGACAGTAAAAAGCATTGTTCTGGCAATATTGTAAGTGTTTGAGTCCCAATTCACAGGGCTTGCAGCCATAATCCCATACAAGACAAGAGAGAACGATGATGCAATTATCAGGAAATAACGAGTATTATTCAAGGCTCCGCTTGCATCACAAAAAGCATATTGATGAACGGAAGAAGGAAGCATAAATTCTTTAACGCACCTGCAAAACTCAAATGCGGTTTTCCTTCTTTTGACTATACAGAGGATCAACGCCATTAGAATAGCGCAAAAGATAAGTCTTTTACCGTAAATTTGCGGTATGGCAATCAGCACGACATATCCAACCAGAATCATAAGTGAGTAGGCGGCCAAGAAACTCTTTGCAACCCAACTAAAACTGCTGGACTCACTTGAGCCTCGCAGCAATACACTTGCAAATAAGATGAAAATGACTGCAAAACTTACTGTGAGCATATCTACTTAAGAGGCTTGGTTATCAGTAGCTTTTGCATTTTAGAGTTTCACTCTACTTGGCCATTTGACCCGGCATAAAGACCGGGTATTCGCGCTCCTGAATCAAACCTGTGCTGGGTGGCACAGTGCTCAGCTATGCCGTGGTCGCCAACACCGCGCACCTGCAAATGCTGCGCCGACCCATCACCCAGACGTATATCTTGCGCCACTACGAGACCCCGGCAATGCCAGCCCCGACCTGGCGCAGCCCACCCTCGCCGGCCGCCTGGCCGCACCGTTGCCGACCGACGAGCAGGTGTGGATCCTGGCGGATGGGCACCGACGCCTGGTCGCCCCAGAGCACTGATCTCACCACCGAGGTCGACAGCCAGGGGTGCACCTCGGCGGCACGCTTCGATCAGCTCAGCAGGATCCGTCTGGGGGACTGCAGGGCAGCGGGAGACACCAGCCTGGTGGATCTCACCAGCGCCGATCAGCGTGCTCAGCTGGGAGGGCAACAAGCTGACTTGCACCGGCCTGTCGCTGACGCACCCCTCGGGGGGAACGCAGCCGAGCTGGCTGACGCTGGCTTGAGGCCAAGACCCTCTCTAGACCGCGCTGGCCTGTTGCTCCACCAACACCTGCTCCAGCCCCGCTAGATCCTTATCGGTGATCTTGGTCTGCATCGGGCAGGGCTTCGGGCCGCACATCGAGCAGAACTCCGCCTGCTAATAGATGTCGGCCGGCAGGGTTCGTGGTGGAACTCCCGGGCCCGCTCGGGATCCTGTGACAGCTCGAACTGCTTGTTCCAGTCGAATGCGTAACGGGCGCAGCTGAGCCGTACCCAGGCCTTTGTGCATGGAAAAGACTCGGCTTTACCGTCGAAAACGTAGTTTCCCAGGAAAAGCACTTGGATGAAATTAAAAAGGCCCCAATTGTAAGGGGGCCAATCATTTATTCTCTCTAATTTCTATATCACGATACCAAAGGGGCTTTAGCCAACTCCTGTTCAAGCTTGATCAGGTCTTCGTCGGTGATCTTAGTTTGCATGGGACAATGTTTAGGCCCACACATGGAGCAGAACTCAGCCTGCTTATAGATATCAGCTGGCAAAGTTTCGTCATGGTATTCCCGTGCTCGTTCAGGGTCGAGAGATAGGTCAAACTGACGGTTCCAATCGAAGGCATAACGGGCCCTGCTCAGTTCGTCATCGCGATCGCGGCTGCCGGGACGATGGCGGGCAATATCGGCAGCATGGGCAGCGATTTTATAGGCAATCAAGCCATTGCGCACATCCTCTGGATTAGGAAGGCCGAGATGTTCTTTGGGTGTGACATAACAAAGCATGGCTGTGCCATACCATCCCGCCATGGCAGCACCTATGGCACTGGTGATGTGGTCATAACCGGGGGCAATGTCAGTCACGAGGGGACCAAGCACATAGAAGGGAGCTTCTGAGCACTCCTCCATCTGTTTTTTGACATTGAACTCGATTTGATCCATGGGGACATGGCCGGGTCCCTCCACCATCACCTGGATGTCATGCTGCCAAGCCCGCCGAGTCAACTCGCCAAGGGTTTTGAGTTCGGCCAACTGGGCCTCATCGGAGGCGTCATGGAGACAGCCAGGCCGGAGTGAATCGCCGAGGGAAAATGAACAATCGTATCGCTTGAAAATTTCACAGATATCATCAAAGCGCGTGTAAAGCGGATTCTGTTTGTGGTGATGCAGCATCCATTGGGCCAAGATGCCGCCGCCACGACTAACGATGCCGGTGAGTCGGCCCTTGACCTTGGGCAAATGCTCAATCAACAAGCCAGCATGAATCGTCTGGTAGTCAACACCCTGCTGGCAATGTTTCTCAATGATATGGAGAAAATCATCCTCGCTCAACCTTTCAATTGAACCATGGACACTTTCAAGGGCCTGATAAACTGGAACCGTGCCGATCGGCACCGATGATGCCTTAATAATTGCCGTGCGGACTTCGTCAAGATTGACCCCACCTGTTGATAAATCCATCACCGTATCGGCGCCATACTTAATGGCTAATTCAAGCTTCTCAAGTTCTTCTGAGATATCGCTTGCATTGGGGGATGCCCCGATATTGGCATTCACCTTGCAACGGCTGGCGATGCCAATCGCCATGGGCTCCAAATTGGGATGCTCAATATTTGCCGGAATAATCATTCGCCCCCGTGCCACCTCCTCCAGCACCAAGGAAGGCGGCAGATTCTCCCGCTGGGCCACATGGTCCATCTCCTCGGTGATCACCCCCTGGCGGGCGTAATGCAGCTGGGTGACATTGCCTCCAGAGTTTCCAGTAGCTCGACGCTTCTCAATCCAGGCGCTGCGCATGATGTACGTGGCAAAGGAAGCTCCAGGGACAAGGAGCGAAGGGGGCCTGGCATGAGTTCTCCGCACTTCCCTGCGCCGGCATGACCCGGATCAGGTTCGGAGGGTGTGATCTCAGCCCTAGCAGCAGATCCTGAAACAGGTACTGGCTATGGGCACCCCTAGTGTGCAAGCAAACTAGCAAGGCAGAAGCGTTCTTTGTCCAGGGACAAGTCGGGAAGCTGTCTGGCGGGGTCGCCAGTGCCTAGGACTGATCAGCCCTGGCCATGGGCTGGTGGACTGCCCCGTTGGCCATGGAGCCCATTCAAGGCTGCAGCCACCACCAGGTGATCAGGGTCCTTGGTCAAGGAACGCAGCCGCTCGCGCGCCAGGTCAGCCACGGCGGCAGCGCTTGCCGGAACCGCAGGTAGCCCCAGCAACCGGCCCAGCAGTTCGGCACCGCCCACCCGCACCGTGCCATCACTGTCAGCAAGGGCTAGCTCGGCCAGATCCAGCAACCAGGCCGGCTGCATGGTCGGGTCTTCGGCCAGGGCGGCCAGGATGCTGCAACGCACCAACCAATGGCCATCGTCGGCAAAGGTCTGGCGCAGCAGTGGCCAGGCTTCCACCACCCCGTAATAGGCAAGCGCATTGGCCGCTTCTGCCCTCACATTGGCATCGGGATCCTCCTTCAGAACCTTGACCAGCGCCTGCCGCCCCTGCTCGCTGCGTTTGAAGCCGAGCCCGGCGCAGCAGAGGGAACGGATGGCAAAAGCCGTCTGCTGCAGACCGATCAACAGCAGCGGAATCGCCTCCGGCGCTGGCAACTGCCGCAGGGAAGCCAGGGCGGGCATGGCGCGGGATGGATCACCCGAGCGGATCGCCTGCAGCAATTCCGAGTTGGGTAACGGATCGAGGGAGGAATCCATGGGGCCTCTCAGGGGTTTCGCTTCAGCCGCAGGGCCCGCAGCAGTTC
>JBILDB010000408.1:0-9956 GCA_044352805.1 Cyanobium sp. | reverse complement strand
TGAACAGAGACCATGGAGCTCAGAGGCGACGGGGACCTTCGCTGGCGATCAGTGCCGGCTCGACTTCAGAGTGGGGGCGGGCAATGATGTGGGCCGCCACGAGACCATCCCCGACCCGCTCGCAGGCGTCTGCTCCGGCCCGCACTGCGGCATTCACGGCACCGGTTTCACCGCGAACCATGACGGTGACGTAGCCACCACCAACGAATTCACGGGCCACCAGGGTGACTTCTGCTGACTTGGTCATGGCGTCAGCCGCCTCGATCGCCGGCACGAGACCGCGGGTTTCAATCATGCCGAGGGCAATGCCCTGCACTGAGGAGGCCATAGGAAAAGGGATAAGGGAAAACGGGGAACGGGTCGGGGTGCCGCCGCTGAGGGAAGACCCACCAGCGGCAGGCGGGCTGCCAGCCTTGAGAGCGCCACCCTGCGCCGGCTGGCCTGAGCCGTTGGCAGGGGCAGCTACCGAAGCCGCCTTAGCTGCGGTGGCAGCCAAGGCGGAGCTGCGGGATCGGCTGGAACGTGAAGGAACCGATCGGGTCGCCCGTGAGGGGGCGCTGCGGTTCGTTGGCGAAGGCCCGCTGGTGGCCGCGGGCAAGGCACGGGAAGCGGCAGCCTCGTCCGCAACTGTTAGGTCTTTAAGGGGTTGGACCTCCACGGTGACCCCATAGGCCATGACTGCAGCGGACTTGTCCTGACCGGGCAAGAGCAGCGGATCGGCCGGCGTTGCCCCAGGGGGCTCGGAAGGGGCCTCCGGACCTGGGGGAGGCAGGTCGTAGGCAAGGGGCAGGGTCACCGGTTCGTCTTTGGCCACCGCAGCCTCCACCGGCTGGGCGGGTTTGGCCGCAGCGCGGGCGGAGCTACTGGCAACCCTTCGCCGGGCAGGGCTGCGGCCGGATCGTGGGGTGCTGTTGGCCATGGCAATAAGGAAGGAAAAAAAGGGAAGAACCGAGAAAGAGCCCGGGAGTGATCAAAGGAGGGGTCAACACTTACCCATCGGGTTCCCAAAAATCGATGATCCCGGCGACGGTCAGGTCGGTCAGGATGGCGGGATCGGGGCAGGCAAAACGGGCGGCACTGCCACTGGCGGTAAAAACCCAGTTTCCATCTGCGGCCCCAACGGGATCCACCGCCACACTGAGCTTGCCCTTAGGGGTGCGCAGGATTCGCAAATTCATGTGGCTCAGACCGTCGACCCGATGGGTGCAAACCAAGGAACCGGCCACCTGCATGATTTCCATCAGGCCTTACCCCCGTTCGCGGTCGCTGCTGCTGACGCCGGAGCGGCATTGCTGGCCAAGACCTTGGCAGCCTCCGGATCCCAATGGTCAATGATGCCGACGATGGTCAGGTCGCTGGGATAGGACTTGCTGCCAGCGGCCTCACGGGCCGCAGAGCTGCCGACGCAGATCACCCAATCGCCTGGCACACAGCCAACCGCATCAACGGCAACCTTCTGGGTACTGCCATCGAGAACAACCTGAAGATGTTTGTGTTCAAAATCAGGAATGCGATTGGTAGAAACGAGAGGCTTAACAACTTTACATATCAACATCTTAATGTCCTCCTACGGTTGTGAAGCTGATGGTTGAGCCTACTGCTTCCGCTGGCACATGGCGGTCCTGATCGCGAACAGTGAGCAGGGCATGCAATAAACCCTGGGAATAGAGATCACGATAGCGTTCTTCAATGGCTGCCTGCACCCGTTCGGCATGGCGAATCGCCCGTTCTCTGGCTCCAGGGACCGTACCGTGATAATCGAAACGTACAACAACCGGAACGGGAAGTCCTCGGGAAACATTCAGTCCCCGGAAAATTTTGACACCCACATCGAGGTCAGGAGCACCTTCTTCGACCGTATCCATGTAGGCGAAGTAGGTGAGATTGCGCAGGTGTATTTCCTTGAAGCCGATGCCCACCCCAATGAATCTTTCAGCGTGGCCGACATCGGCATAATGGCAATCATGATGGTATTGACGGACGTAATCTATCTGCGAGAAGTTATTGGCCAACAGACGGGCAATCAGTTTGACCATGCCCGGGTCGGGGGTGGAGGCGGCAGCTTCCTGGACAATGGCTTCGAGTCGCTGCCAAGCCTGTTGGGCGCTGAGGTCACGGGTGGCCTGATAAACCGCCTCCGCATCCAGCCAGCGATCAAGGCGGGTCGTGCCATCGAGGCCAGGCACATGGACTCTAAGGGCATCGGTATCGGTGTCGATGCCGAGTAAGAGCAGATCAACGGATGCCCCGCAACAGAAGCTGTTCTCAACAGCCTCCTGAAAATCGCTAAGTCGCTGCAGACCGCAAGCTGCCGCTGCGGCGTCGTCACTGCCATGGGCCGCACAGCCCTCATGGGCTGGATCGCGGGAACTGAAGTGATAAAGAACAACCTTCAAGTAGCGGGTGTCCTCATGGGCGGAATTGGGACGACCTTCCCGGTAACGTCTGTGCTCGGTTTTCACCCAGCGATTCACCGTATTTTCGACATCAAACAAAGCACCGGCATGGGGCCGCCGCCGCACCGAGCTGTAGGGCAGGCGCAGGGAGAAAGCGATGGCATGGGCCAGCCTTCCATCGGCGCAGGGGGTGACATCCAGGAGGTGGAAGCCACAAGAAAGCAGAAAGGCGTCGAAGGCTTCGGCGGCAGGACTGCCAGGACAGGCCCCAAGGGGATCCTGTTCGAAAAAAGCAGCGCTGGTTTGCTCGTAGGTTTCAAAAACGCACCAGGCAAACAGGGTGCGCATGTCCAGCTGGGTGACCCAGGCCCGCTCCAGGATCGGCAGGGGCAGCTGATAACCGAGTTCTGCCTGGGCCACAGCTTGGGCCTGGTTGATGAAGTCGCTTTCGTGCTGAAGGGCGGAAAGCTTCTGCAGCACCGGCACGATGCGATCGAATGCCGCCTTCACCCTGGCGTCGTAGGCATGGAGAGCGGCATTGCGGGCGCCATCACTGAGGGGATGGAGTCCACCGGAACGGCTGGAAGCCAGCGGCGCTGAGCCAGCAATGGGGATCGGGCCTGCCGGCGGCCTAAGCAGTTGGCCGTTATTGGGTGCTGGTGCTGAGGTCGGTAAAGGGGCAGTGGTGGGTAAGGGGGCAGAGGTGGGGACTGGAGCGGACGGGATGGCTATCCCAGCGGCCGCAGGGGCGCTTGGGGACTCGGTCAGGGATTGAATCTGATCGGCTGCGCCAGGTTGGTTGGCACGGCGCCGTGGTGCCGTCGGAGCCAGAACCCGGATCGTGGTGGAGGCTGGACGGCGGGGGGGCATCGCGATCAGCCCCGGGCGCCGCCAGAAACAGTGATCAGGGAACCAGCCTGGGTGTTACCACTGGCGCCGGTGATACGACTGACGGGCTCGGGAAGTTCCTCGTTGCGTTTGGGCTGGAAGGCAGGCATCGCTGCGATCGGACCTGGACGGGTGGGATTGCGGCGGCGGGCGGAGGCCCCTTCGGTACCGGTCACATGCTTACCCCGATTCCAGTCATCGCCGCTGATAGACAGACCCGAAGACTGGCCTGCACCCGTGACTCGGGAGGTCTGGCGACCGGAGGGATCAACCTTGTCCACAGAAGCAGCGGCAGGGGCGGCAGGGGCGGCAGCCAGCGAAGCTGCGGCAGCCCGGGCCACTCCTGCTCCGGCAGGAAGGGAAGCTGCGGCACCCCGGGGCGCACCGGCTGCAAGGGCATTGCGGGGGGCTGAAGGGCCGCGGCGATCGAAGCGGAACTGCTCGGTGCCGGTCACCTTGTCATTGGCCATGTCAAAGGGGCCCGTGATGCGTCCGCCAAACTCATAGGTGCTGCCGGTGACACAACCGCTGCGATCGCGCTCCGCTTGGGCAACCCGGGCCGGAGATTGGACGCTGAATTCTTGCCAGGGCTCCGCAGCGAGGGTCTGGGGAAAGTCCGCATCACTTTCCTGGGCGGCCCCACAGACAGCCCGGGTCTGGTCAGAACCGATGTACTGGGTGCCGGAGATCGCTTCACAGGCTCCCCGTTCGGCACCGGTCATGACCCCGCCGATGCCCGGTTGGATCCCGGTCATGACCGTGCCCATGCGCACGGGCGTACGACGGCGCACGTTGTCCACTTGCTCGGTGGAGCACCAGCCACCGGCCTGCTCAAGACCGGCGTAGGGAGTGCCGGTGACGGCCTTGCAGGTGCCTGGTTCGTCGCCGGTCACCAGCTCGGAGCGGCCGGTACGGGTGCCACTGACGACCTGATTTCGGTTGGTGATGCTGAAGCCGACCTTGGCAGCTTCCGCAGGAGCGGTGATGCCACAGAAGGCTTGATATTGCTGGTTGCCGACGTATTCGTCGCCGGTGACCAAGCGGCAGGAACCCGGTTCATCACCGGTGACCCTTTCGCTGCGGCCGACGGAAGTACCAGTGACCCCCGTGCCCCGCAGGGTCTGGAGCTGGCTGACCTTGCTGGGGGCCTTGCCGGGCAGCTGGTTTTGCTGTCCGACGTACTGATCACCCGAGAGCTGCCGGCCCGAACCGCTCTCATTACCGGTTACCAGCTCGGAGCGACCCACCATTACTCCCGAGACTTTTTGGCCACCAGCGCTCAGAGATTGGCCCACCTTGCGGGGTCCTGGTGTGGAAGTTCCGCACCAGGCGCCATCTTGGTTGGCGGAGACATACTCAGTACCGGTCACCAGCTTGCAAGTGCCCGGTTCATCGCCCGTGACCTTCTCGGAGCGACCGACCTCGTTGCCGGTGACGCGATTGCCTTGGCTGGTGGCCGAGACGCGCACCTTGGCTGGCTGGGTGCCCAAGGGAGCGGTCTGGCAGAAGGTATTGAAAATCTCAGCTCCGAGGTATTCAGTTCCGGTGACCGTGCGGCAGGTGCCGGCTTCGTTACCCGTGGTGGCAAGAGATCGGTTGGCCTGGGTGCCGGTGACGGTCTGGCCCTGGCTGGTTTCGGTCAGGCCCACCTTCCAACTGGCGTCGGCTGCGGCCGCCAAGCGGGCGCCGTTGCGGTTGGGGCCACTGGGACGACAACCGCCCCCATTGCGGGCAGTGCCGGCCGAACCCACCTTGGTCTTGAGTTCGCGCACCTTCTTGGCGAGCTCCCGACTGGAAAGATCTGGGTTGGCCTGGCGTGCCACGGCGGCAGCTGTGGTGCTATTAGCAGTAGTGGCCGCTTTACCCCTTTTCGAGAGGGCTTCACGACGGGCCAGGACCAGGGCCCGGCTGGGGTTGTACTGGGCCGAGCGCTTAACGGTGGCGCGGCGGTCTGCGGCAGCATTGGCGGCGGCATTGGCACTGGCGTTGCCGTTACGCCCGGCCTGGCTGCGGCTGCGGGCGGCGCTACTGCTCAGCGAACGGGAAAGATCGGCAGCTTTTGCTTCAACAGGGGGAGCTGCGGCCGCGACCGTCGCTGGAGCGGGCTGCTGGCGGGCGACTTCGCTGCGGGTGCGATCGCGGGAATTGTCAGCGCGTTTGCCGCGGCGGGAGAGGGCCTCACGGCGAGCCAGCACCAAATCACGGCTGGGATTGGGAATCGCCCGAGTGGGACTGCGGCGGGATTCGCCGGAGCGACTGGATAGGTCTGGGGCCGGCCGCGAAGCGGCGGATCTGGCAGCCCTGGCGCTGGTGGTTGCAGCTGCTACGACTACCGGCACAGGACTGGCAGGGGAAGGGGTGGCAGCAGCAGGAACCGGCTCCGTGCGGGTGGCACGGGCATCGGCAGCTGTTCGAACCCGAACCGGGGCCGAATTGAAGCGACCTTCGGCTTTTTTGCCGCCGTTGGTAAGCGCTTTGCGCCGCTCCAGAGCAGCTTCACGACTGGTTGTGCTGGCCATGTCCGCCCGGAAAATGAGGGAAATAACAAAATCTTGAAACAGCCTACCTGAGAAGAGCCGGCTGAAACCCCATAGGGATATCAGCCGGAATAGGGCTTGGCTGTTAGACAAATCACATCAAAATGTGATTCCGTTTCAAAGACGCAATCAGCGGCCTTCGAAAACAACGAAGCAGGAACCCTGGCTTTGGGTATAGGCGTCGTAGCCAACCAGGCGAACGTGGTGGTCAGGGTAAGCGCGATGGCAAGCCTCGAGCTCATTGACAATCACCCCAAGATCCTTCTCTCCGAAGAAAGGAAGTTTCCAATAGGACCAATAAGTGGCCATGGAGCGACTGGGATGAACGTGCTCAATCAGGGGGCTCCAACCCTGGGCAATGATGTAGGCGATTTGATCGTAGATCTCGTCCTGGGAGAGCGGCGGCAGGAAGCCGAAGGTCTCCAGGGTGGCGACTGTTTGATAGTCACCCACGGTGCTCGTGAAGGGCATGGGGTTCCTTGGGGGATGGATGTTGGGTCGGCGCGGAAGCGCAAAATCCTTGAAATTGTTGGTTACGGATCAGGGATCCGCTCACCAAACGAGTGTTTCCGGGGCAGGGCTTAGTGCAGGAACACCGCCCTACCACCGGTTCCTGGGGGACTCCTAAACGTCGAGTTTGTCGACAGTGTCGAACTCGAACTTGATTTCCTTCCAGGTTTCGAGGGCAATCGCCAGCTCGGGGCTGTGCTTGGCGGCCTCGGTCAGGATGTCGCGGCCCTCCTTCTCGATCTCACGTCCGGCGTTGCGGGCCTTGACGCAGGCTTCGAGAGCCACCCGGTTGGCAGCGGCGCCAGCCGCCGAACCCCAGGGGTGGCCGTGGGTACCACCACCGAATTGCAGCACCGAATCATCGCCAAAGATGGCGACGAGGGCGGGCATGTGCCAAACGTGGATACCACCAGAGGCAACGGCGAACACACCGCCCATGGAACCCCAGTCCTGATCGAAGAAGTTACCGCGGGTGCGGTCCTCGGGCACAAAGGATTCACGCAGCTGGTCGATGTAACCGAGGGTGGTCTGACGATCACCTTCCAGTTTTCCGACCACGGTACCGGTGTGCAGCTGGTCACCACCGGAGAGGCGCAGACACTTCGCCAGCACACGGAAGTGGATGCCGTGCTTGGGATGGCGGTCGATCACCGCGTGCATGGCACGGTGAATGTGGAGCAGCATGCCGTTTTTGCGGCACCACTTGGCCAGACCGGTATTTGCAGTAAAACCACCGGTGATGTAGTCATGCATGATGATGGGCTGGCCCAGTTCCTTAGCGAACTCGGCGCGCTCATACATCTCTTCAGGAGTCGCGGCGGTGCAGTTGAGGTAATGCCCCTTCTTCTCGCCAGTTTCTTCCTGCGCAGATCGGACGGCCTCAGCGACGAATTCGAAACGGTTCTGCCAGCGCTGGAAAGGCTGGGAGTTGATGTTTTCGTCGTCCTTGGTGAAATCAAGACCGCCGCGCAGGCATTCGTACACCACCCGGCCGTAGTTCTTACCGGAGAGACCAAGCTTGGGCTTGATGGTGCAGCCCAACAGGGGACGGCCGTACTTGTTCATACGGTCCCGTTCAACGACGATGCCGTTCGGGGGACCCATGCAGGTCTTGATGAAAGCGAGGGGGAAGCGAATGTCCTCCAGTCGCAGGTGGCGCAGAGCCTTGAAGCCAAACACATTGCCCACCAAAGAGGTGAGAACGTTGGTGATTGAACCTTCTTCGAACAGGTCGAGGGGATAGGCGATGAAGGCATAGAAGGATTCCTTGTCGCCAGGAACGTCTTCGATGCGATAGCAACGGCCTTTGTAGAAGTCGAGATCGGTCAGAAGCTCAGACCAAACAGTCGACCAGGTGCCGGTGGAAGATTCGGCGGCCACAGCGGCAGCCACTTCTTCGCGGGGAACGCCTTCCTGGCCGGTGCATTTGAAGCAGGCCAGCAGGTCGGAGTCGAGGGGAATGTAGTCGGGAGTCCAGTAGGTGTCGCGGTACTCCTTGACCCCAGCGTCGTACTTCTTGCTCATGGGTGTCTCCGGTTGGTTCGTGTGGATGGAAAGGATGGTCAGCGCCTCAGGCGCCTAGCCACTCAGTCCTTGGAACCGAGGCCGAAGCTGCTGTTCAGAGCAGGCTCAACTTCGCGGTGGGGGCGGGCAATGATGTGGGCGGCCACCAAGCCATCACCAACACGCTCACAGGCATCGGCACCGGCGCGGACGGCGGCATTCACGGCACCGGTTTCGCCACGAACCAACACGGTGACGTAGCCACCACCGACGAATTCACGACCGATCAGGCGAACTTCGGCTGCCTTGGTCATGGCATCAGCGGCTTCAATGGCCGGCACCAGACCTCGGGTTTCAATCATGCCGAGGGCAATGCCCATGGTTTCGTTTGCCATTACCTGCTCCTGGAGGAAAGGGTGGAATGTTCGTGAGCAACCCTGCTCCGCCACCTTGCCCCGCGTCAAGCAATTTGGTACGAGGGCCCCATCAAGGTTCCCAGGACCTCTGATAAGCTTAGCTTATGAAATACCAGCTGATCGCAAAGAAATGCTTGCGCCCAAAGGGTTTACCAGCGCCCACCGTTCAAAAACGGTCGGCACTTGAAACGAAACCGACGCCGCCGAAACGCCGCATGATCGGATGTATCTGCTGGCGCAGGGGCTCCAGTTGGCTGGCCTCGCAGAACACGACGATGTGGGCATTGGCCCCCAGCCCACTGAAATCCATGGCCTCAGAGATCTCCCCCCCCTCGCCCGATCCGGTGACGTGTCGCATCACGGACCAGCCTGGGGCACCAGCTTGGCGGAGGGCAAGGCAGACCCGGTCCACTTCCCGCTCGTTGACAAAAAGATCAATGCGTTGCATTTTTGATTAGGTAGGGAGATAAAAACAAAATTCAGCGGGCTGGAATGAAGCGCTGTACAAGGCTGAGGTACAGGGGAATCCCGACCACAACGTTGAATGGAAAGGTCAGTCCTAGGGCGGTTGAGATATAAAGGCTCGGATTGGCCTCAGGCACGGTCATGCGCATAGCAGCCGGCACGGCGATATAGGAAGCGCTGGCACAAAGCACCATAAAAAGCAGGGCATCTCCCTGGGGCAATCCCAACAGGCGAGAGATTCCCAGTCCCAACAAGGAGTTGACCAGAGGCGCCAACACGGCAAAACCGATCAGGAAGGAGCCGACCTTACGTAAATCCTGAAGACGCTGGGCAGCGACAAGGCCCATATCAAGCAGAAAGAAGCAAAGCGCCCCATAGAAGAGCTTTTCAGTGAAAGGGACCATTTTTTCGACGCCCGCTGCACTAAAAGAACCTACAAGAGCACCAATAAC
Organism: Cyanobium sp.; assembly: GCA_044352805.1. Taxonomy (GTDB): domain Bacteria; phylum Cyanobacteriota; class Cyanobacteriia; order PCC-6307; family Cyanobiaceae; genus Cyanobium. The sequence continues at coordinate 789 of JBILDB010000408.1, read as the reverse complement.
GAGGCTGCCTATCAACAAAAATACCGAGCCATTCAGAAAGGCTTCTCTCAATACTTCCCGCCAATGGAGGGTTTGTGAATCTCCACTTTTATCGGAATACAGCTTGGCTAAAATCACACCCACAACAATGGCCGGTGATTCCATGAGCGCCAAGGCAGCCACCATAAATCCATCAAAATCAAGTTGCAAAACGTTCAAAAAACTTTCGGCTGTTATAAAGGTCACAGCACTAATAGAGCCATAGGATGCGGCCACCGCTGCCGCATTGGCGGCATCAAGCTTGAGGCGTAAAACATAGAAACAAAGCAAAGGTACCGCCAGTGCCATAAAAATAGCGGCACCAATCGTGAGCAACACCTTCGAACCAAGACCGCTATAAGCGAGCTCAATGCCCCCCTTAAAGCCAATCGCCATCAACAGATAGAGCGAGAAGAGCTTGGGCAAGGGCGAGGGGATATCCAGATCGGACTTGAACAGAACAGCAAGCAGCCCGAGGAAAAAGAATAAAACCGGCGGCGATAACAGGTTCTGAAGCACAAGACTTGACTGCATCCTTTGGCCTCCTCGCTTTCGAAACTGCGAGCAAGCTAGAGGCACAACTCGCCCCCAGGTCAGGAGGCACACAAAGTTCGCGCCAGGGGCGACAGACCGTGATGGATTTCCTTAAGGTCCTCCCTGAGGCAGGAACCCTGGTGTTTGCCGGGGGTGGAATGTTCAACCCGTCCCTGCCTCACCCCATTCAAAAGTCAGGGCAATCGCTCTGGGAGAATGGGTGTTTGCCTGCCCCGC
>JBILDB010000056.1:0-10026 GCA_044352805.1 Cyanobium sp. | reverse complement strand
TCTAAAGCTCCCCGAGGACGAACCCAGCAAAACAGGGCGTCGCAAAACCCGGAAGGCGAGTGGACTTGACCCATATGGCCACGCCCCCAGCTGCCAACGCAGCGGTCAGCCACCCAAGCCCGTAGCCATCACAACCGAGTCACCGGCCACAACGCTCAGGATCACGGTCGTTCTGCCACGTAACTACCAGGACGAGGACTACCAGCGCTGGGGTTACTCACTTGGCTTTGCTCTGCGCACTGGCTTGCGTCAGCTCTACATGCTCGATGGTCCTGAGATCGACTTTGAACTTGAACCTCTGTGGGAGGAGCGTCGTTCAGGAGAGAGCCGCAAGTATGGAGCGCTTACCTTTATCGATGCCGCTGTTGGTGGAAGCGGATTCCTGGAGCGCTGCGTCGATGATATACATCGGGTCGCTGAACGCGCCATTGATCACCTCGACCATCCAAATTGCGAATCCGCGTGCTACCGCTGCCTGAAGACCTATACCAATCAACGCCACCACGAGCACCTTTCCTGGCCACACATCATGCCGGATCTGGAGACTCTCGCGATGGCTGAACCAGAAACACTGCCACTCAAGCGAGGTGATTCTGACGATCCATCTCCCTGGCTAGAGGCTTATGACGCTGGTGTTGGCTCGCCCCTCGAACTGAAGTTTCTGCGTCTGTTTGCAAAGCATGGGATTGAGGTGGAAAAGCAGGTGCCTGTTAGCCCTGATTCAGGGGGTAGGCCGATCAGCCAGGCGGATTTCATGATCAGGGGAACGAAGACTCTCATCTATGTGGACGGGGCTGCATTTCATGCCGGAAGCAGGTTGCGGCGTGATTGTGCCGTTCGAGATGCACTCATGGCAGGCAGCTCAGAGTGGAGAGTGATCACACTCACCGCCAAAGACCTCACTTCATGTCTAGAGAAGATAAGAGAAGTCAATTATTGCTAATCATTCCATTCTTTTTCTACTACGAATGCCAATATCGCACTTGATCACATAGCACTCTGCAGTTACCATACACATCCTCCTCCACGATCAGCCACATGGCACTTCCGCATCGTATCTCCAAAGAAAAACCGAACAAGGTGCAATCAGAGAACCTATCTGAGCAGCTACACGAGGATGCAGCGGCCGGAGAATGGCTCACCCTTATTGAGGCATCACTCTACGAGGCTTTAAGTCAGCGATTGGCTGAATTGAATAACTCTGGCGATCCATGCTGGTCTGCGATTTACTCGTTGTTAAGGAGGTTGCACCAGCATGTATCCGGGGCCGTTTCGCTATTCTATAGCGGACATTGGGAGTCCCTTGAGGTTTTGACGTGTGCGGCCATTGAGGCTTCGGCCACCATAATACTTATCGCTAAAGACAATCGAGAAGTTCGCCTAAGCCAATTTCTTACCCATCACTTCTCTACCATGAAGAAGAGGGTATTAAATGCGGACCCATCCGTACTTGAATATGCCAACAAAACTTTTAACCAGAGAGTCGAAATTACAAAGGAAGCTTTTGGCAGCGTAGGCATAGGATTGAATTCTATCGGCTGGCCAAAAACGACCAAAGATCGCTTTTCCGCCGCAGGCATGACCCTGGAGTACGCACACACATATTCTTTTTTATCAAGCAATGTCCATGGCGATGCTGAATATATTGTCGACGACATTGTAGCCGCATGCGCTTATGAACTTGAACCCTCTGCCAGGGTAATAGCGGCTTCCGAAAAGTTGTACTGGGCTAGATACTGGGTATACACGAGTCTTCGATACTATGCATTGGCCGTCATTGAATATGGCAACGCCTACGATCTTCATCCTGTTGCCGACAAGGCGAAGCATGTCGAATCGGCAATCATTCAGAAAATGGAATCCAATGTCAACACTTTCCGAGAATCAAGGAACACCTTTGAGCAGAAAGTTACCAGAGGCAAAGGATTCGGTTGATCCCTTGTCAGCGCACAGGACGAGACCGTTACGCTATGAGAGCTTGACCGTTGAGATTGGCATCCATGCAATACCCCTCTAAGTAATACCCCTTTAAAATGGAGTAAGACCTGGCGATTGCGAGGGTAGGCAATGCTGGCTCCTAATAAATCTCTGGTCTGGGGTGATACAGACCTTGGACCTAGCCAGCAGGATGACAGCCCCAAGGGGGCGAGCTTTATTTACTTGTGGCCAAACAAAGATGGGGTTGAACTTATCAATCAAGACGTCCGGAGCTATTGCCAGCAACTGAGAGGAATGCACGGCCCGGCCAAGGACCCCCTAAACGTCAACGGCCTCCGCCGATCTCCCCCTCCAACCAGCGCCGCCAGCGGGCCCGCTGCCACTTGCCGGTTGCGGTGGGAGCCAGGGTTGGGCAGAGCTGCCAAAGGCGGGGCCGGGTTGCGGGCCACCACGGGGCAGTGATCGCCTGCAGGGCCCTGATCAGGGCCGGCCCATCGGCACCGACACAGGGCCGCACCAGTGCCACCAATCGTTCACCCAAGTCGGCATCAGGCACCCCCAGCACCAACACGGCCTCCAGGGGTAGCCGGTCGCGGGCCGCCGCAGCCAGCAGCTGGGCCTCTACCTGCTCAGGAAACACCGTTTCAGCGCCGCTCTGCAGGGCCCCATCCAGGCGGCCCAGCAGATTGAGGCCGCCTGCCGCCAGACGCGCGGCGTCGCCGCTACGCCACCAGCCCTCGCCGTCGCGGGGCAACGGGCGCAGGTGGCCGTCCTCCAACCAACCCGGGCACAGCCGGGCGGTACGCACCTGCAGCGCTGATGACCCGGCCGGATCCAGGCGCAGTTCCACATCACAAAGCGCGGACCCACAGCCCGACTGCCCGGCCAGGAAGCGCTCGGGCGGCAGGGCCGTCACCATGGCAGCCGTTTCGGTGGCGCCGTAGCAGGGGGAAAGCCGCAGATCATGGCGCCGCGCCAGGTCAGCGGCCGGCTGCGGCAGGGCCGCTCCGCCGACCCAGATGACGGCCATGCCCCGCAACCAGGCCAGGCCATCGGCACTCGCCAGCAACCGGCCCAGCTGGGTGGGCACCAGGGACACCAGCGCAGGCCGGCCCGGCGGCAGGGGGCAGGCCGCCGCCAGCAGGGCCGGATCCCGCAGCCAGGCGGGGGGCAGAAAGCGCAATTCCGCCCCCCAGCTGCGGCAACGCACCAGGGGCAGCAAACCGCTCACATGATGCAGAGGCAAGGGATTGAGGTGCAGGCAGGCGGCGGGATCGAGCCCCCGCTGCTCCAGCCAGGTCGCTGTAGCGGCGGCTGAGGCCCGCAGGTGATCCAAGGGCTGCACACACCAGTGCCGCCCACCGCTACTGCCGCCACTGCCCAGCACCACGGCGGCCTGCCAAGGCGCCAGGGCGTCACCAGCCCCGATCGCCTTCGCCAGGGCCGACCCCTCCGCCGGGTGAGCCAGCCCCACGGCCCGGCCAGCGGCCCAGGCCTGCATCAGGGAGGCCGCCAGGGCCTCCGCCGGTGCGCCCTCGCTCAGCACCAGGGGATCCGCCTCCCTCATGACACCGCCCCCCTCATGACACGGCCTGCCACACCCGCTCGGGATCGGCCGCAAACAGGGGCCCCGCGGGGGTCCAACCGGGCGCCAGCCCCGGCGCCGTGGGGGTGGGACCCTGGGCCTGGAGCGCCGCCAGATGGTCGATCCAACGGCGACCCAGCCCCGTTTCCAGGGCGGTACTCACCATCAGCCAGGGGACACCCGCCTGCAATTGGGCCAACAGGGGTCGGGGATCGCCCTCGAGCGCCGGCCGCCGCACCTGCCACCCCGGCCAGCGGCCGCGCAAGCCGGGATCGGCCCGCAGGGATTCATCCAGGGCGACGGGCAAGCGAGCGGCCAAAGCCCACAAACCCTCGCCATCCTCGGGAGGCAGGGGTTGCTCGAACCATTCCAGCCGGGGCTCGTCCGCCAGCCGATCGGCCCAGCGGGCCGCGGTGGCCCGGTCCCAGCCGCCATTGGCATCGAGGCGCAGCCGGTCTGGGGGACGCAGGCGGCCCAGCAGCTCCTCCAGGACGGCCCGCTCCAGCCCATCGGCCGCCGCGGCCACCTTCCACTTGAAGGTCAGGCCAGGGCGCCGGCTGCCCTGACTGGCCAGCAGCTGGTCGACTGCGGCCAGGGCCGGCTCCCCCGCGGGCAACAGCCAGGCCGCCGGGGGCGCCGGCCGCCAACCACCGGCGCCCGGCCCCACCCGGCCCTCCAATTCGGCCAGGGCCGAGCCGAGGGCAAAGCCCAGCGCCATCGGCAGGGTGGGCAGCAACCTTTCCAGCTCCTGGCGACTGCGGACGGGGCCTAGATCTGCCAGGGCGGCCGCCACGAGCGGACAGGGAAGGGCCCGGAGGTTCGGGGCCAGCCCCAACGGCGCCGCCTCCCCCCAGCCCACCCGGCCCTCGCCATTCTCCAGTCGCAGCAGCCAACCACACCGGTCGCTCACCGCCCCATGGGCCGTGACCAGGGCCGTCGGCAGCACAAAAGAGAAGGGTCGCCAGCTCAAACGCAGCAACGCATCAACGCCAGCGCCGCTGGCGTTCATGGCCCCTGGATCGGCCCGAGGCCAACGGCGCCGAGCCGGGCCAGCCAGGGGGCCAGGGCCAGGCCCGCCGCCAGGCCCAGGCCGCTGAGGGCCTGGAAGCGCAGGGCCAGAAACTTGCTGCCGGTGATGCGCTCGGGCTGGTCATGGGCCTGGCCCAGCAATTGGATCAGGGCGCGGGCGGGGGGCAGGCCGATGGCCCCCAGCAGGGCCGAAAGGGGCCACCACCCCAGCAGCACCGGCGCCCACTGCAGGGCCAGGGAGATGGCCACAAACCAGGGCACCAGGCCAGCGGCCCGGGCGGTGCCCAGGCGCACCACCGGCGAGCGTTTGCCATGGGAGGCGTCCTCGGCCACCTGATGGAAATGGGAACAGAACAACACCAGGGCTGTGGCGAGGGCCGGACCGCTGCCCAGCACCAGGGCGGTGCCCCAGGGGATGGCGCCGCCGCCAGGGGCAGCGGCCGGCTGAGCGGGGGCCAGGGCCAGCAGGGCTGCGGCGGTGGCGCAGGGGCCGAAAGCCAGCCAGCAGAGGGGTTCTCCCAGGCCGCGGTAGCCCAGTCGAAAGGGCGGTCCCTGATAGATGTATCCCAAGCCGCAACAGAGCAGCACCAGGCCAAAGACCGCCGGGGTGCTGCGCAAAGCGACCAGCGCCATCAACAGCAGGCCAAGCAGCAGGGCCCCGTTGGCCCACACCGCCACCCGATCCCGCCGACCGGTGAGATTGACCAGGGAATGGGGCTTGCCGTAGGCATCGACGCCGGTGTCGGCATCAAAAACATCGTTGGCCAGGTTTTCCCAGGCCAGCAGCAACACCGCCGCCAGCAGAAACAACAGCAGCTGGGACTGGCTGACCGGCAGCCCTTGGCTGCGGCGCCAGCCGGCTGCCAGCAGCACCGGCATGACCGCCACGGCATACATCGGCCACTTGATGGCGGCCTTCCAGAGGCGCCGCCGCTCGGGCCTTGGATCCGACATGAAGGGAGGGGGGCAACGGCTGGAACCGAACCATTTGAGCAGCCCTGGCGCCACCTTCGTCGGTGCCAAGCCAGGGCTCAGCCCCGCATCACTTCCGGTGTGGGCATGGCCTCGGCAGCAACCTTTTCGAGGCCCATGCTTGGGCCCGGGGAATCGCCGCCAAGCCGCCGCCGTTGCAGCTGGCGATCACTGGGCAACCTCACTTTCCAGGCCAGGCCCAGGGACTCCAGCAGGCGAATGAAGCCATAGGTGGGATCCACTAGAGCCACGAGGCGATCGCCACGTAAGCTGTAGCCATGGCGGGCCGAATGCTGGAAGGCATGGTGCAGGTTGTGCCAGCCCTCGCCAAGGGTGAGGAAGGCCACCAAAGAGTTGTTGCGACTGTTGTCGGCGGTGCGGAAGGGCTGGCTGCCGAAGAGGTGGCTGAGGGAATTGACCGTTTGTACTCCGTGAAACAGCACGGTGGTACTGAGACAGAAAGCCCCCAAATAGGCCAGCCCACCGATCTGATACGACAGCAGGGCCAGCAGCAGCAGCGGCACGAAGTGGAAGCGGTCGATGGCCCGCAGCACGGGATCCGCTTCCACATCGGCGGGCAGGGCCTGGGGCAGGAATTGGGGAGAAAGCAACCAGCCTCCCTGGGACCAAAGGAACCCCCTGAAACCGGCATGGGGCTGGAACGGCGAATGGACGTCCGCCGCCGCATCGGGATTGCGGTGGTGGGCCAGGTGGTGGGCTTTCCACCAGCTGGGGCCCATCTGGCCGGCACTGGCACCCACGAAGCAGCCCAGGCGCAACAGGGTTGGGGAGGTGTCGTAGCAGCGGTGCGTCAGCAGCCGGTGGTAGATGGCCGTGGTGGCCAACATGCGGATCAAGTAGAGGCCCAAGGCCCAGGCCATGGCCCCCAAACTGAAGCCAGTGGCCAGCAACAACAGGCAACCGGCGTGACTGAGAATGATAAAAACAGGACCAAGCCAATAGCCAAACAACGTCAAGCGCGAATAGGTGGCCATTAAAGCGACCCTATTGCCGAAAAAATTCTAGTGAATTTCAAACAAACCACCCAGGCAAATTCCATTCTATCCACTTCACCTGGCAAAAGTGTGGTCACGGCGTCACGGTACCCCCCGGGGCGTAACGGCTTGCTACGACCTGGGCCCTTCCACGGCCATCAACCGTCTTGGACCCGACAACGCCCCATACATTTGTCGAGCCTTCTCCCCGGTTTCGAGGTTTCCCGGTGCAGGCTCCTCCGTCCTTCTCCGACCTGGCCGCGGAGGCCACCCGGCTGGCCGCAGGTCACGACGAAGACGGGCTGATCAGCCTGGCCATGCCCCTGGCCCCCGTCGATCCCCTGCGGGTGCTGCCCGAACTGCAGGATGGCGAAGGGTTTCGCTTCCTCTGGGATGGCAGTCCAGGCCTCTGCCTGGCGGCCAGCGGTCGCGCCCACCACCTCGAACTCAGCGGCCCGCGCCGCTTCGAGCTGGCCCAGCGGTTCAGCGCTCTCACCCTCAGCCGCCTGGCCAGCGGGCCCTTGCCCTGCCCGGCGCTGGCCAGGCCCCGGCTGCTGCTGGCCTTTGCCTTCTTCGCCAGCCCCCTGCTGCCGGGCGACGGCGCCCCGGGGGTGCAGGCGGTGCTGCCCCGCTGGCAGCTGAGTCGCCAGGGGCACCATTGCTGGCTGCGACTGCAGGGGGGACTGGGTGGCGGCGTCACGCCCCGGGGGCTGGCCGAAGAACTGTGGGAGAAGGCCCGGCAACTGGAAACCTGCGCCACCGCAGGCGATAGCCCCAGCCGTACCCCCAAGCTGTGGGCGACACCACTGGCCATCGAGCCCTCCTGGCAGGTGGGCTACCGGCAGGCCCTGGAGAAGGCCCTCGAACTGGTGCGGGGCGGTGACCTGCGCAAGCTGGTGCTGGCGGCCCGCCAGCAACTGCGGCTGGAATCCGCCCCCGATCCCCTGACCCTGTTGGCCGAGCTGCGCCACAGCCAAAGCGGCAGCTGCCGCTTTCTCTGGCAGCGCCGCCCTGGCGAAGCCCTGCTGGGGGCCTCCCCCGAACGCTTGCTGACGGTGCGTCAGGGACAGCTACGCAGCGACGGCCTGGCCGGCACCGCCCCCCAGGGGGAAGCCGCCCCCGACCTGCTGCGCTCCATCAAGGACCGCCATGAACATGAGCTGGTGGTGGACACGATCACCGAAGTGCTGCAGGCGGCTGGCCTGAACCCGCGACGTTCGCGACACCCGCGCCTGGCGCGCCATGGAGCGTTGGTGCATCTGCATACGCCAATCACCGCCCGCCTGGGGGGACAGCACCCCCTGACCCTGGCGGAAGCTCTGCATCCGACGCCCGCCGTGGCGGGCCTGCCCCGTCGCCAGGCGATGGCCTGGCTGCGCACGCTGGAACCCTTCGAAAGGGGCCATTACGCCGCCCCCATCGGCTGGCTGGACAGTGAGGGGGATGCCGACCTGCGGGTGGCGATCCGCAGCGGCACCCTGCGCGGAGACCAACTGGAACTGACGGCCGGGGCCGGTCTGGTCTGCGGCTCCCAGCCCGAGCGCGAACTTCAGGAGGTGGCCCTGAAGCTGGGGGTTCTGCAGCAGCAACTGCACCTGCTGGGTGATCCCAGCCACGACCTGGCCCCCTGCTGACGGGTCAGACGGCCACCAGGGGGGCCGCGCCCTGCAACAGGCGTTGCAGCACCAGATCGGCCAGGGGCACACCGGCCAAGCGCTCCACTTCCCGGATGCCGGTGGGGCTGGTGACATTGATTTCAGAGAGGTGGCCATCGATAACATCAATGCCCACAAAAAACAGACCCTCCTGGCGCAACCAGGGGGCGAGCTCGCCACAGATCTGCCGCTCCCGCTCGCTCAGGTCACAGGCATGGGGAACGCCACCAACGGCCAGGTTGCTGCGGAAGTCGCCAGCCACCGGCAAGCGATTGACGGCCCCGAGGGGCTCGCCGTCCACCAGCAGGATGCGCTTGTCGCCGGCCTCGACACCCTTCAGAAACGCCTGCACCATCACTGGCAACTGCTCCTGGTTGGTGACTAGTTCGAGCAGGGCCCGCAGGCCCGGTGTCCCGGCGGCGGCAAAAACCACCCCCTGGCCGGCGCGGCCGCCGAGGGGCTTGAGCACCACCTCGCCGTGGACGGCCACGAAGGCGGCCAGCTGGTCGACCCGGCTGCTCACCAACGACGGGGCCATCAGGTAACTGAAGCGCAGGGCGCTCAATTTCTCGTTGTGGCCGCGCAGGGAATCGGGACGGTTGAGGACGCGCACGCCCCTGGCGCTGGCCAGGTCGAGGAGATGGGTGGCATAGAGATAAGCCTCATCCACCGGCGGGTCCTTGCGCATCCAGATCCAGCCGAAACGATCGAGGGGCAGGAGCTGGGCCTCTGCGGCGCTGAACCAGGGGTCGGGAACCTGCCACTGGCCGCCCTCGCAGGCCATGGGCGCCAGGGTGAGGCGACGCACCCAGCCATGGGCGCGGTGGCCAGCCGCCCCAAGGGCGTCATCGGCGCGGGCGGAAAGGTCGGCAAGGGTGCAGACCCAAACCTCCAGGCCGGCCCTCTGGGCCGCCTGCATCAGCGCCACGCTGGAGTCCTTGCTCGGCTTCAGTCGCTCGATCGGGTCGACCACAAAGAGCTGGGCCCCCTGACGCTCACTGGTGGTGATCACGCTTGCCGGCCCAGCAGGCCATCGAGCTGGCCGCTGCGCTCAAGGGCGTACAAGTCGTCGCAGCCGCCAAGTCCCATGTTGTTGATAAACACCTGGGGAACACTGGTGCGGCCGGTGGCGCGGATGGCCATGCGGCTGCGGGCCTCCTGATCGCCATCAATCCGGTATTCGCTGTAGCTGATGCCCTTGCGGTCAAGGAGCGCCTTGGCACGGATGCAATAGGGGCAGAACTGCCAGGTATAGATCTCAACCTGGGGTGGCTTGCCGGAGCCCGCAGCGGAGGATTCCTGCCCGATCGTGGACTGGGCCATGGATAAAACAAATGGCAGAAGTCCCCCCAGCGTAGGCAGCTCACCGCCAACGGCCGGCTGGGGGCCCCGCCCCACTGGTACGGTCGAATTCAGCCATGCAGTGCCCCCGTGCTCGACCTCACGGATTTCAAACGCGACCTCTCCGAACTCACCGACCGCCTGGGCCATGCCCAGGACTGTCTTTGACGTACCGGCCCTGAATGCCCGCCAGCGGGATCTCGAGCAGCTTGCCTCCCAGCCCACGTTCTGGGATGACCAGGCCAATGCCCAAAAGCAGATGCGCCAGCTCGATGAGGTGAAAGCCCAACTGTCCCAGCTCAGCCGCTGGCAAGGGCTGATCGACGACGGCCGGGCCACCCTCGAGCTTTACGACCTCGAACCAGACGAAGACCTGCTGGCAGAAGCCTATGCCGGCCTGCAAAGCCTCCGCTCCGACCTGGACCGTTGGGAACTGGAGCGGTTGCTCGCCGGCATTTACGACAAGGAGGGGGCGGTGATTTCGATCAACGCCGGCGCCGGGGGGACCGAT
>JBILDB010000337.1:0-3080 GCA_044352805.1 Cyanobium sp. | reverse complement strand
CTGCGGGTCCGGCGGATGGCGCTGCTTACCGGTTCCTGAAGCGGGGGGCCCTTCAGGTGTGGAACACGTCGAAGTGATGCCGGTTGTCTTCCCGCTCCACGAACACCAGGGGGCGACACATCGGCAGCCGCGACCGGAAGCTCAGATACCCCTCCACCCCGTCCAGCACGCAGCGACCCACCCCCAGAGAGGGGATGGTGAGACTCGTGTGGATCCGCGGTTCGGGCTCCTGTCCAGTCGCCGGCAGAATCACCTCCACGGTCTCGCGGGTGGAGCAGGAATTCATCACGTAGAGCCACACGCTATCGCCCTTGGTGAAGCGGTGCTGGGGGGTGTACAGAAACGGCGAACGATGGCGCGCCAGCAGCTGGTGGCGCGCCAAAGTTTGGGAGCCATCGGTGGCGATGCCGCCGAAGTTGCCGTGCACAGCGGCGAACACAGAGTCAGATGTTCGCTTATAGAGACTGTAGCCGCGATGGTGCCGCTGCAGGGAGCGGAGCTCCTCTACCAGCAGCGAGGATTTTGCGTAGCTGGTGGTGTGCACATAGGAGGCGTAAGCGACACCGATCGGTTCGATCTGAATTGTGTCGAAATAGCTGCTCGTGAGGTGGCTCTGCTCACAGAGATGCCTGCCATCCGCATCGAAGAATATCAGCCGATGTGTCACTTCAAGTGGTTCTGCCAGCAGCAGAGCCAGAGTGTTCTCGGCAACAAAACGGTTGGCGGCGATGTCGCCGCGATAGAGAAACTGATCCGAGATGCTGACACCCTCAGCGAAGGAAATCGGCAACGTGGTGTATGGGAGGTAGGCGCGATAGCGAATCCGGCCCAAGGCCGCTTTCATCCTTCTGATCGGGAGCGGAGTACTCACTGCAGCGGCATCCCCAGCCAGGAACTCTTGATCATTCTGCTTCCCCGCATGCGATCCCGCTCCGAGAAGAGCTCGGTGGGTGGATGGGTGTGTTCCACGCTCATCGAAGCTGGCAGATCCTCCCTGGAAAGGGTGATGAAGATCGGAATTCCCAGGCTGGTTGTGCTGCGCATAAAGATCTCCCCCCCTGCCACCTCATCGGGGCTGATCTCCACCACACAGCAACTGTTGCTTCGGTAAGGAATGCTGTGCAGTCTCCGTCGGCTGCGGGCGACGAACACCTCCAGGTTGTGCTCGTCGCTGCGGCAGCCACGGTCGAGGTTCACAAGGCACAGCAGGTTCAGTCCCACGTTGGCCCCGGTCTGCAGCAGTGCATCGAAGCTCAGCAGGGTGCCGCGCTCCAGCTGGGCCATCCGTACCGGGTACTCCCCCTGATAAGAACTGGTCACACCCCGCCAGGTGAAGGCGAGAGAGCAGCGCTCCGCAACCGGCGATCGGTCCACCTTCTTGCTGCAGGGCAGCGGCAGTCGCAGATCGGCGGGGTCGGGGGCCGCACCACGGAGGAGCGGAACGGCCACCAGAAGTTCGCCGAGGCCGAGCTGATAGTCGCTCGATCGGATGCTCAGATCCCCGGCCGGAGGCAGCTCGAAGCGATCGAGGCACTGCCAGCCCTCCCGGCGGGGTGCGTAGATCGCCAGATCGAGCGAGTGGTCCCGGGGGCGGAGCGAACCCGACGTGCGCTGGTTGTGGGTGAGTGTGGAGTAGCTGAGATGGGAGACGATTCCTCGTGGCAGGCCGATGAGCGGGTAGTAGCAGGTCATGGCAGCGCAGGCTCTGGCACCCTCACAGCGGCGCAGTCAAGATAATGCGAGCGTCCTCGCCCATCGCCGCCTCAGTAGCGCACCTGCCAAGGCCAGCGGTCCGGCACACAGAGAAATTCATCGTTCTGACCACAGGCATAGAGCGCTGAACGCAGGATCCGACCATCCAACCAATGCTGAAGGGTGACCCAAAGGGGAAAGATCAAGCACCAGTGGGCCCGGTAACGGTGCAGCCAAGCCAGATAAAGAATCAGCAGAAAGAAAGCGACACCATCGGCAAGGCGGCTGGTGATTTGGGCCAACCACTGCTGCTCAATCGAGGCCTGGATTCCCACATACAACAAGCCAAAAACCAGCAGTAGCTGAGTCAGGGGACAGCGCAACAACTTCCTGGGATCCAGTCGTCGCTGTACACACGCCACCACCAGGCCGAGGGCCATGGCCCGCTGCAAACGCCCCACCACCGGGCGGAGCGGATAGAGGTTGAAATAGTTGTCGTTGCTGTAATCGCGGAAACGCTGTAGGGCGGCGGGCGCCACCAGGGCCAACAACGCCAGCACAGCCCCAACGAGCAGGAGCCAAGGCAGCCAGCGGCGCCAGCCCCCTGGGCCAGCGGTGGACTGGTCCCGGCGGCGAGCCGCCAGCTCCGGCAGTCGCACCAGCCAGGGGGAGACGCTGATCGGCAGGTTCCAGATAAACGTGTTGTGGCTGAGGGCCGACAGCAGCACCCCCACTCCCAGACCAATCCTGGGGGGCGTGGCTAGACGGGCACTCTGCAAAAACAGGGGCAGCAGCAGCAGGGAGGCCAACGCCTGACGACTGTGGGCGTTCTGCAGAAACCCCCGCAGCAGGGGACTGCAACAGATGAATAGGGCCCACCAACCGGCCCAGGCCGGCGCCCGCCATCCCCGGGCCACAAGCACGGCGGCCAGGGCGAATCCTGCGGCAATCAAGCCATGCAACCCGGCCATGCGATAAGGCAGCACCAGGATCAAGGGCCGCAGCACCACCCACAGCAGCTCCGGCGGCGAGAGTTCCGGATCCCATTGCAACGCATGGGAAAAGCGGGTGGTGTCGCTATTGCCCCAACTCGCCAGGGTGAAGAAGATCAGGATCAGGCCTAAAAAAACCGCAACAGCGGCCCACCACAGCCGCGGTCGTCGCAGCACCGCCGCCAAGTGAATCGCCAGTGCCAGCGCCACCTGGGCCCAGAACAGGGCGGCCAGCAGCTGGGGCGCCTGGGTTACCTGGTCGATCCGAAAGGGGGCAACGAGGGGAAAGGGAGGGGGAGAGGGCATCACGGATCTTCAATAGCGCACTTGCCAAGGCCAGCGATCCGGAACGCACAAAAAGGTGTCGTTGCTGCCGCAAAGGAGGGCCTGGGAACC
>JBILDB010000336.1:0-3083 GCA_044352805.1 Cyanobium sp. | reverse complement strand
TGCTCACCTTGATGCGCCGGCACCTCGATTTATCCCTGCCCCATCTCTGGGTGGTTTATCCCCGCTCCCGGGAAGAGGGTCAGTTGCATCTCCAAATGGTGGGCGTCTGGGAGCCGAGCACCCTGGCCCAAGAGGCCGAAGAGTCGGGCGCCAGCGACGGACTGCCCGAAGGAGACGATTACTTTTCGGTACGCGGTGAATTGATTTTCACCCGCCCCGAAACCCAGGATTTTGTGGTCAAGGTGCGGCAGTTGCCCCGCCCTGACGGTGAAAGGCCCATTCCCTTCAAACTGCAGCTGCGGGGCGAGATCCCCCTGGCCCATCTGCGCCATTTCGTCTCCCTCGATCTGCGCCGCCAGGAGCAGGCCCTGCAACTCGAACGGCTGGAGGTCCTCAGTCCCATCGCCCAGCGCGGCAACCGGGGGGGCAAGGGGCGCCGCCCAGACGGCGGCAGCCGCAGCCCGGAGGGTTCGCTCCGCAAAAATGATGCCTCCTCCCAAGCTGGTCGCAGCTCGGACAACCGCAACCCACCGGCGCGGACTGCCGATCCTCAGGAACGTTCCCTGGACCCCCGCGCCGCCGCTGGCAGCCGCAGCCACTCGCGCGCCGTCAGCCGTCCGCCTCGCTAAGTGCTTGATGGCCTCGGACCTCACCGCCCTTACTGCCGGAATGGCCGTCCTGACCATCTGTCTGGCCGCCGTGTTCGGACCCTTCTTGGGAATCTCCCCTTGGTGGACGACTGTTTTCACAGCCTTCGCCCTGGGCGCCCTGGGCCTGGATGCGGCCCGTTTTGGAGGCCGCGGTGGCCATCTGCTGGCGGAGACCCTGCCCGGGGGCAAGGCCCGGCTACGCAGGATCGCCCGCCACGAAGCGGGCCATGCCCTTGTGGCCCAAGCCGAGGGGCTGGCGGTGCGAAGGATCCTGGTGGGCAGCTTGGCGGCACTCCAGGCGGGTTTGGCCTGCGGCGGCAGCACGGAGTTCGATCCCCCCGCCACGGCCAGACTCCCAATTGAGGACCTGCGCCGTTGGAGCCGCGTCCTTCTGGCGGGCATGGCGGCTGAGGATTTGCTCTACGGCGAAAGTGTCGGTGGGGCTGATGATCGCGCCCTGCTGGGTCGCCTCTGGGGTCTTTCCGGCCAGGACGTGGCCACCGCCCAGCTGGAGCAGCGTCGTGCCCGCCGCGAAGTGGCCCAGTGGTTGCGCCAGCACCAGGGCGAACTGGAGGCGGAGGCGGAGCAATTGCTGGAGCGCGCCCCGCGGCTGGGACGCCCCATCCCAGCGCTCGGCTCGTGACCCTCCTACACATAGACGCCCCCACTGGCTTGGCGGGCAACATGTTGCTGGCGGCTCTGCTGGATCTCGGCGTTCCGGAGACCGTCATCCACGGGCCCCTAGCCGACCTCGGCTTGGCTGGGCGCTATCGCCTGGAGGTGGAGGAACGGCGTAGCTCGGGCCTGCGGGGCCTGCACCTTGAGGTCCATTGCCTGGAACAGGATCAGCACCATCGCCCTTGGGGCGAGCTGCGCGATCTGCTGATGTCTGCACCCTTGGCCCCGCCCCTGGCGGAGCAGGTGCAGCAGGTTTTTTTGCTGCTGGCCGAGGCTGAAGCCAGGGTCCATGGCCATGCCCCGGAAGCGGTGCAATTCCATGAGGTCGGGGCCCTCGACTCCCTGGTGGATGTGGTGGGCGTCTGTGCCGCGTTGCTGCATCTTGGGGTGAGCCAAGTGAGTTGCGGCGTGCCACCCGCTGGCCACGGCAATGTGCGCACCGCCCATGGCCTGCTGCCCCTGCCGGCCCCGGCGGTGCTGGAGATCGCCCGGCGGCGAGGGCTGGCCCTGGCCGATAGCAGCCGCTTTCCGGCGGCCGAACTCACCACCCCCACCGGCCTGGCGCTGATGGCCTGCTGGGCCCATCACTTCGGGGTGGCGCCGGGGGGAGTACCCGAGGCGGTCGGTGTGGGCCTGGGCAGCCACTGCCTCGATCGTCCCAACCTGCTCAGGGCCCTGCTGCTGCGCCCCTTGGCCGCAGCTCCGGAGCCTGGAACCCAGCCACTGGCCTACGAACTGGAGGAGACCCTCCTGCTCCAGGAAGCCCAGATCGATGACGCTACAGCCGAAGACCTGGCTTTCCTCGCGGCAGCCCTGCGGCATGCGGGTGCGCTGGAAGTGTTCAGCACGGCGATCACCATGAAGAAGGGACGCCAAGGCACCCTTATGAGCGCCCTGGCGCCTGCGGCCCTTGCCGCCGACCTGCGACTGGTTTGGTGGCGCCATGGCACCAGCCTGGGGGTGCGCGAGCAACTGCAACGGCGCTGGTGTCTGCCACGGCAGATCGATTCCCGCACCACTCCCCTGGGCCCCGTTCGCATCAAATACGCCCAAGGGCCCGATGGGGAGTGGCGCGCCAAAGCCGAACATGGGGACCTGGCCCATCTGGCCCGCCTGCATGGGCTGTCCCTGCGGGAGGTGCGCCGTCAAATCGAGCCCTTCATGCAATCTCCGGCCCCCTACCCCACGACATCTGCCATCGCTGAGCGCCTTAGGGGGGAACTCCCCTGATGGCCCGTCCTGTTAGGCCATGGCCCTGGCCGCGCCTGGGACCAGGTTCCCTGACGCTGAAGTTTCCAAACCAGGGCTGGTGGCGGCGCTTGCGCTGGCCTGCAGGAGGACTTCCTGGTGGTCTGCGCCCCCTGATCACCTTGGTCAGCCTTGGCTTCGTCCTGGCGGCCCTGCTGCAAAACGGCCGCCAGTTGATCCAATACCGTCCAGACACCCAGGGACTGTTCTGGCTGACCCTGGGGGTTGGCCTGAGCCTGCTCAGCCTGGTGGTAAATGGGCTTTCCTGGGCAGTCATCCTGCGTTGGCTTGGACTCAGACCGCGGCTGGAGGCCTTGGTCCGCCTCTACCTGGCCACCAACATGGGCAAATTTCTGCCGGGGGGAGTGTGGCATTTAGCTAGCCGGGTACAGGCCCTCCGCCTGGGTCATGCCGCCTTGCCAAACAGAACCAGCACCCCGCTGGCCTTAATGGCGGTGCTGCTCGATCCACTGCTAGCAGCGGCGGCGGCCCTGGCCCTGGTGCCCC
>JBILDB010000335.1:0-3087 GCA_044352805.1 Cyanobium sp. | reverse complement strand
AGTCGAAACGAGAACAGGTGGTCAGCCACCTCCGTTACATCCGCCAGGAGCTGCGGGAAATGCATCAGGGCGTGATGGAGGACGGCCTTCTGCCTGAGGCCGGTGAGGTGCGCGGCGTGATGGCCCAGATGGAAGCTCTGCTTGAACTCCTGGAGGGCAAGGGATCCCGCAAGAAGGAAGGCGAGGCCTGATTCCCCTGGCTTCCCCCCTTGCCGAACCCAAGCAGAGCTGGTTTGCTTAGGGAGTCCCCATCACCCGGCCCCGGCCTCGGCTGCGGGCTTTTTTATTGATTTCCCCTATATGTGGGGTAAATTCTCTCCCAAACCCCTACAAATGGTGTATACAGGATAAGCAGGGCGCTGGGTCGGGTGATGGGGATCACCGCCGGTGCCCCTGTCCACCACCTCGGTGCTGGACAGGGAGACAACCGGCCGATGCGGCCCTGCACCCCATTTCTGCCCATGGCCCCCCATGGCCCCACCCCTGGCTCCCAAGTATCAGCAAACCAGGGTCCAAAAAAGGTTGATCCAGGCGGGTGACGCCCTGGACCAGTGGGCCACCAATCCCTGGCGCCGGCTTTCCCTATCCCTAATTGTGCTGCTGGTCTCCTTTGGCATCGGCGGAGGCCTGGGCGCCATCACCGGCGCCCTGTCCTATTTCGACCAGCTCTCCGCCCTGATCTGCGTGCTCGCCCTGGAGATGGCCGCCCGTTGTCGGCCCTGGCTGCTCAAGCGCCCCAGGGATCAACGCCTGGGATTGCAATTGCTGGATATGGCCCGCATCGGCCTCCTCTATGGGCTGCTGCTGGATGGCTTCAAGCTGCAGTGAGTCCGATCGCCGCCCCCGCCCCCGCACCGGCGCTCAACAAATACAGCAGGGCCATCCGAATCGGCACCCCATTGCGCACCTGTTCTTCCACCAGACAACGTTCGCTGTCGTCCAGCAGTTCTCCCGCCAGTTCCACGCCCCTGTTCACGGGACCCGGATGCAGCACCGGCACCCGGGCCCCACAGCGTTGCAGGCGCTCGTGGGTCAAGCCATAGCGGCGGTGGTAGCTGTCGAGGCTGGTGAGCAGATGGTCATGCATGCGCTCCTGTTGGAGCCGCAGGGTCATCACCGCATCGGCGCCGCTCAAGGCCTCATCCAGGTCCCGGCAGAGGCGCACCGGCCCGCGCTGGCTGACCGGATCGTGCCGTTGCCCCGGAGGCGGTGCCGCGACGAACTGGGCGAAGTCCTCGGGTAACAAGGTGGCGGGGCCGCACAGCACCACCTCGGCGCCGCAGCCGGTGAGAGCCCAGAGGTTGGAGCGGGCAACCCGGGAATGCAACACATCGCCAACGATCACCACCCGCCGGCCGACGAGGCTGGCGGGCGAAGGCTGGCTGGGTTCGAAATGGCGGGCCAGGGTGAACAGATCAAGCAGGCCCTGGCTTGGGTGGCTGTGCAATCCGTCGCCGGCATTGAGCACCGCCACCTTGTCTCCCCCCCGTTCCAGATCCCGGGCCAGGCGATGCGGGATGCCGGCACAGCGATGGCGCACCACCAGCACGTTGCTGCCCATCGCCACATAGGTGCGGGCCGTATCCAGCAGGCTTTCGCCCTTGCTCAGCGAACTGGAGGAGGGCGAGAAGGTTTGGACATCGGCCGAAAGACGCCGGGCCGCCAGTTCAAAACTGCTGCGGGTGCGGGTGCTGGGTTCAAAGAACAGGGTGGTCATCAGCCTTCCCTGCAGCGCCGGCAGCTTGCGGGCCCCGGCCACCGGCAATTGGCGGAAGCGTTGGGCCAGTTGCAGCACGGTGGCGAAATCCGCCACCGAAAAAGACGCCAGGTCGAGTACATGGCGGTGGGTCCAGCCGCTCAACGCACGATCCCGGCAAACAGCCTCAACTTAAGGGTCGATCGTCCCGGCGCCCAAGCCATACCCCTTGGGCTCCCCAGTCCAGATGCTCAGGCCTCCAGGCTGCTGCCGCTGCCGGCTGGCGGTCCCCCTGGGCCCGGCGACTGACGCTGCGGCTGGGCCCCAGATACCAGCGCCAGGGTTGATCAACGGCGGCGCTGATGCCGATGCGGCGGTCCTGGCGCAGGAGAGCCTCAGTCTTGAGGGGGCTTGGCGCTAACCACAGGGGGCCCTCGCCGCAGGCGCCCTGGCCGTCGTGGTGCTGCTCGATGCCAAAACAGCGGGCCAGCAGCCCTGGACCACTGGCCTGGCGCTCGGGGGCGGCGGGGAGGGCGGCGGACCGCAGCAGCACGCCACTGGCCCATTCGGCCCGGTCCGTGACCACGTTGACGCAGTGGTGGATGCCATAGCAGCGGTAGACGTAGAAATTGCCCGGCGGACCAAACAGGGTCTCGTTGCTGGCACTGCGCCGGCGGTGGCCGTGGCAGGCCGGGTCGTCCTGGGTGTAGGCCTCGGTCTCAACAATCACGCCCCACAGCAGCGCACCGCTGGATTGGCGGCGGACCAGCAGGCAGCCGATCAGCTGCGGGGCCACCACTTCGGCAGGGCGGCTAAAGAAGCGGCGGGGCAGGGCTGGCGGCCCGAGATCGAGCTCTAGTTCGAGATCGAGATCGAGATCGAGATCGACCTCGTGGCTGGACAGGGCAGCAAGGTCTGGCATCTCAGCGACCGCACTTGACCTGTTGCCTGCAGTTCGTGGCGATCTGCACCAGACTGATGGGGATCCTCAGGGCAAACGGTTCCATGGAGAGCAGTGGTGGCTTCAATCTCGGCAGTGTGTTGCTGGTGCTGAGCGGTCTCTTCTGCCTCACCACCCTTTATTTCGGCACCCGGGGGGGCTACTACGACACTGACGACTACGACGGCAACGGCACCGCCCACTGAAATCCAGATCCAAGAACAGGTCCAGGAACAGCGTCCAGGGACACGGTCCAGGTGCATGGTCCAGTGACAGCTCCAGGGACAAGGGCTGAGCGGATCTGGATCGGGCCGCCAGGCTTTTGCTTGTCAGGGGCTGCCCAGACGCTCGGTCTCGGGGCAATCACCGGTGGTGGCCAGATCTTCGGCGGTCGCCACCCGGTTCACGTAGGCCAGGCGCGTACTCACCGCCCCAATCGAATCGAGCCGGA
>JBILDB010000334.1:0-3088 GCA_044352805.1 Cyanobium sp. | reverse complement strand
CGCCTCAGCGCCAGCTCCCTGCGGCAACTGCGGGGGCAGGCGGCGGGACTGGTGTTTCAGGACCCGATGACCCGGCTCAATCCGTTGATGACCGTTGGCGAACACCTCAGGGACACCCTGGAGGCCCACCGCTGCCAGCGCAGCCTCGAACGGGCCCAAGGCCTGCTGGAGCGGGTCGGCATCAATCCTGCCCGCTATGGCAGCTATCCGCACGAGTTCAGCGGTGGCATGCGCCAACGGCTGGCGATCGCCCTGGCCCTGGCCCTGAACCCGCCCCTGGTGATCGCCGATGAACCCACCACCAGCCTGGATGTGGCCGTCACCGCCCAGGTGATGGCTGAGCTGAGCGACCTCTGTGCCGAAGCGGGCAGCGCCCTGTTACTGATCAGCCATGACCTGGCCATGGCCGGCCTTTGGTGCCAGCGGATCGCCGTCCTTGCTGACGGCCGCCTGGTGGAGGAGGGTCCCAGCCACCAGCTCTTGACCGCGCCGCTATCTGATGTGGGGCGCCGCCTGGTGTTGGCGGCCCGCCAGCGCGAGGGCGGGCACCGCCAGGCCGCAGCGGCCTCCCCGCTGCTGCTGGAGGTGCAGGAGCTGCGCAGCTGGCATCCCCTGCCCTCCCCCCCCTGGAGCCAGAGGTGGCTGAAGGCCGTGGATGGCATCAGCTTCCAGCTCCATGAGGGGGAAACCCTGGGGGTGGTGGGGGCTTCCGGCTGCGGCAAGAGCAGCCTCTGCCGCGCCCTGATGGGCTTGGTGCCGGTGCGGGGCGGCCAGGTGCGCCTGCAAGGCCAGGACCTGCGCCAGTTGCGGGGAGCCAAACTGGCCCGGGCGCGCCGCGGCCTGCAGATGGTGTTCCAAGATCCCTTGGCCTGCCTCAATCCCCAGATGGCGGTGGGCGAAGCCATCGCCGATCCGCTGCTCATCCACGGCCTGGCCCGTCCCGCCGAGGCACGGCAAGAGGCCCGGCGCCAGCTGGCTGCCGTGGGACTGACGCCCCCGGAGGACTTCGAGCGGCGCCTGCCCCGCCAACTCTCGGGGGGCCAGCAGCAGCGGGTGGCCATTGCCCGCGCCCTGATCCTCAGACCCCGGGTGCTGTTGTGTGATGAAAGCGTCAGCATGCTGGATGCTGAAGTGCAGGCCGAAGTGCTGGGGCTGCTGGGCCAACTGCAGCGGCAATTGGGCCTGGGCATGGTCTTCATCACCCACGACCTGAGCGTGGCCAGCGGCTTCTGCCACCGGGTAATCGTGCTGGAGGGAGGACGCATCGTGGAGGAGGGCCCAGGGGCCGACCTGCTGGCCCATCCCCATGCCGCCATCACTCGCACGTTGGTAGAAGCCTGCCCGCGCCTGCCGGCCCTGGCCTGATGGGGTTGGACCGGGCCCGCCTGGCGCGACTGTTCCGGCTCTTCGTGCTGGTCAATGCCATCGGCATCGGCGTGGCCTTGGGGGTCTGGCTGTATGGCCAACAGATCCAGGCCATCAGCAGCCTGAGGCTGCAGCTCAGCCAAAGCCTGCCCAGGCTCCTGGTACTACCGGTCATGGGCCTGGGCGCTGGGGCCATCGCCGGGGCCCTGATCAGTGGCGTCGAACCCTCGGCCGGTGGCTCCGGCATCGTGCAGGTGCTGCTTTATCTGCGGGGTGCCGCCATCCCCATGGGCTGGCGGGTGGCCCTGGTGAAACTGCTGGCCAGTGGTATTGCCATCGGCGGAGGGCTGCCGGTGGGGCCCGAGGGGCCCTCGATCCAGATCGGCGCCTCCGTGGCCAGGGAGACCGCTAGCGCCCTGGGGCACCGGGGTCGCCCCCTGCTGCCGGTGGCGATCGGCAGCGGCGCCGGACTCGCGGCCATCTTCCATGCCCCCCTGGGGGGGGTGGCCTACATCCTCGAGGAATTACTGGGGCGGCTCGACAGCCGGATCCATGCCATGGCCGCTTTCGCCACCTTCATGGCGGTGGCCTGGACCCGACTGCTCTGTGATGGCGGCAGTGGGCCCCTGGTGTGGCGCAACCTGCGACCAGTGATCGAGTATCCAAGCGCCGATGCCCATCTGCATCTGCTCGATCTGCCCTTCCTGTTGGCCCTTGGGCTGATCACGGGGCTGTTGGCACCGCTCTATCAAGCGGCCATTGCCCAGCTGCGGCGGCGGTTTGGGCGCTGGCAGCGGCCGGCCTGGCAACTGCTGCCCCTGGTGGGCCTGGGCATTGGCCTGGTCTCCTGCCTGCTGCCGGCCCGCTTCGATAACCCGGAACACCTGGCCCTGGACGCCCTGTTGGGCATGACCAACTGGCACCAGGCCCTTTTGGTGCTGGTGGTGCAAGCCATCGGCACCGCCATCGCCGTGGCCGCCGATGCCCCGGGAGGCTTTCTCGCCCCCGCCTTGGTGGTGGGGGCCTCCCTGGGCAGCCTGCTGCAGCAACTCTCGATAGAGCTGTTTCACTACGCCCCCACTTCGCTGCTGTTCGCCGGTGGGGCGGCCTTCCTTGGGGCCCTCACCCGCACCCCGCTGACAGCAATCCTGCTGAGCTTTGAACTCAGCAAGAACTACACCTTGCTGCTGCCGATCGGCTTCTGCGTCCTGACCGCCATCGCCGTAGCCGACCTACTGCAGCGCCACACCCTGTTTGACCAAATGGTGGCCGATGCCGAACGGGCGGCCGCCAAACAAAGAGGATAATCCGGGCGGCTCAAAAAGTTCACCGAAGCGATTAGAGCAGGCAGCCAGTCTAGATTCAGAGCCCGTGGCTGGATCACTTCATGTTGTCTCGCCTGTTAGCCAAAGCGCGTTATCTGACCGTAGTGCCGGTGCTGGGACTGCTGGCGGCCTGTTTATCCCTTTTTGTCATGGGCGGGCGCTTGATCCTGCATCAACTATGGGTGGCCTTGAACATCCCCAAAGGACAGCTCGCAAACAACCCGATTTTACCCACCTTTGAGGTGGAGTCACTGCAAGGAATCAACTTGCTACTGGTGGGAACAGGATGCCTGACCCTAGCCCTTGGCATGTTTTCTCTGTTCGTGCAACCACTGAGACTACCTAGCAGTTTCCGGGTTGGCAATTTCCACGAACTCAAGGGTCAATTCGCAAATTAT
>JBILDB010000333.1:0-3093 GCA_044352805.1 Cyanobium sp. | reverse complement strand
TCCAACCAGTTGCCCTCCGGATCCTGGAGATAAAAAGAGGCGGTGCCATCGCGATGGTCATGGACGGCACCGACGTTTTGGCCGGCCTGCTGCAACTGACCATGGACCGCATCAAGGGCGGCGCGGTCGGCCAGATGGAAGGCGAAATGGGGGCCAGCTGCGGTGTACGCCGGGCTGAGCAGGGCCACCCCGTCACCGGTTTCGGGCGACTGCAGATAGGTCCAGTCCTCCGCTTGCCAGGTCACCCGCAGGCCCAGGGCCTGATAGAAAGCGCTGGCCCGCTCCATGTCCTGGACCCGTAAGGCCACATGTCCAAGCCGTGTCATGGCGCGCTCATCGCGTAAGGCATTGCTGCCATTCAAGCTGCCGCCGCCCCCGGCCCGTGGAGCTGGGGGGACGGGATTCAGCCCTGACGCAGCCATTGGGCTGCATCACAGGCGTGATAGGTGAGGATCAGATCAGCCCCGGCCCGCTTGAAACAGAGCAGGGTTTCCAGGGTGATGGCCCGTTCATCGATCCAGCCGCGCTCGGCGGCGGCCTGGCAGTACAGCTTGCGGAACAGGCATAGCTTGCGCAACAGGCTCTCCTGCCTGCTCCTGGTCACCGCGTACGCCGCCTTTGCCCGCATACTCGGCTCCGATCTCTCCCTGCTGCAAGACGTATAGCAGCGCCTGACACCATGCGCCAGCTGAGTGGCATGAAGGAGTGAGGGAGCCTGGGTGGCTGGTGCCCGCACGGGGCTGGGGCCCTGTGAATCCGCTCGGCCAGCTGCGCCAGACCCAGCACCTCCACCCCATCGGCCAGCGGGCAGCCGCCTTCTCCGGGGATCACCACAAAGGTCTGCTCCGGCTGGAGATCGGCCCGGGCCTGATGGAAGCCTCGGCCCAGGCGTGGTCTGAGGCTGCGTTTCACCTCGATCGCCCACAGCCGCTGATCGGGCCACTCCAGCAGCAGATTGATCTCGGCGCCGGCGGCGGTGCGGTAAAACCAGCCCCGGCATCCCTCGGGCGCCAGATTCAGCAGGGTTTCGATCACAAAGCCCTCCCAGCTCGCGCCCGTTACTGGATGGCCCAGCACCGCCTCGGCGTCGTCCAGACCAAGGAGGGTGTGCACCAGGCCGCAGTCGCGCACCAGCACCTCGGGCGCGCGCACCAGCCGCTTGCCCACGTTGGCGTGAAACGGCGCCAGCTGCCGCACCAGCAGCTGATCCACCAGCAGATTCAAAGTAGCGCCCCATCGTGCGGCCATCGACGCCGATGGCGCGGCCCAGCTGGGCGGCTTCAGCAGCGAGGCCTGGCCGTGGGCCAGCTTCGTCCAGAAGCGCCGCAGGGTTTCAGCCGGAATGCGCGGGCCTAGCTGGGGGATGTCGCGCACCAGGTAGGTGAGCAGAAACTGCCGGCGCCATTCAGTGCTGGCCGCATCGCTGGCGGCCAGCAAGCTATCTGGGAAGCCTCCCCGGATCCAGAGGCGCTCTTCGGCTGCGGTCCCCAGCTCCAGCACGTTGAACCCCGGCAGGTCCACAAACGCGTGCCGGCCGGCCAGCGATTCGCTGCTCTGGCGGATCAGCTCCACCGAGGCCGAGCCCAGCTACAGGAAGCGACCCTTGGCCCGCCCCTGGCGCCGGCCCGCTTCGATCAGCCCCCGCAGTTCGGCGAGCAACTCCGGCAGCCGCTGCACTTCATCTAGGATAACTAGCCGCTCGGCATGGCGCTCCAGAAACAGCGCCGGCTCCGCCATGCGGGCCCGATCGGCAGTGGATTCCAGATCGAGATAGAGGCTGGGCAACTCCCGTCCGATCTGCAGGGCCAGGCTGGTCTTACCCACCTGCCGAGGCCCGAGCAGCGCAACAGCCGGAAAAAGCTCCAGCTGCCGGCGAAGCGCCGGGGCCTGCAGCCGCTAAACCCAGGAAGGATATCTTTGCTAATTGGGCATCATATGCGGGATTTGCAAGGATAATCAACCTGGTGGAGGGAGAGGTGAACGATGGACCGATCCGGCTTCCAGTCCAACCGCATCCGCCAGCTCAGCGGCAAGGGGGAGTGAGGCAAGTCAGCCGAAGGGCCCCATGGCCTCCGGGCGGCCTTGCCTGGCTGGGCAGCTCAGAGTTCCCTCCCTCGCCACCGTGCCGGCGTTTGCGGGCCCGATGCAGCTCCACCACCACCACCAGCAGTAGCCAGGCCGTGCCGGCCAGGGTGAGCAGGGGGTAGGCGTGGGGAGGCGTGGGGATCAAGTCGTCAGCTGCCATTCGGCCACATCCAGGACCAAGGCCAGGGGCCGTAGGGCTGCGAGGGGCTGATCAGCACCCCGGGCAGCGCCGTGAGAACCAGCAGAGTCCCTTAACGGTTCTCCACCATCAATAGCCCAGATGACTCACCCCGGTCGCAGGGCCTCGGGGCGGATCCAGGCAGGTCGACCACCACGGGGCATGAGCGCACCGCCAACGATCGGGCGGACAGACTCCTCATCTCCGATCCGATGTGCATCTCGACGATCCCACGCGATCGCCTTGCCGATGGGGCCCCACGCGAGCACTTCGGCCGCCTCCAGAGCAACGACACCCGGGGGCACGCCCATTCGGTTGCGGTGCGCTGGGGCCATTGCGTGGGACCACGAGCCGCCTTCCACACCCCCATGACGCCCTGTGCCTGTTTGCAAAGTGTCAACTGCATTCAACCATACAATATAAATGCAAGTAATTTTCATGAGTCAATCAATTATCAAAATGAACTTCACCTCCAAAATCAGCGCAAACTTATTAGGAGTTGCTGGTATCGCCACAGCGATCCTTTTGGACGCTGCCCCGTCTAAGGCTAATTTATTTATCGATTTTATTCCTTTAAATCCAACGCAAACGCGTATCAAGGCATCCGGTACCATCAATCCATCTTTACTTGGCACCTCCTCTGCTGGTGCTGTGTCAACGGCCCCAAGTGGGGGTAATACTTCCGCTATAAACAAAGCCGCAGATGCCCTCAGGTTCTCCTACAGCCCCACCGTTGTATCCAACCCTGGCCGTAGGTACGCTATAACTGGGACTACAACCGATCCGTTTGCCGGTGGAGGGAATTTTCAATGGGTAACTCAGCCCGCGGC
>JBILDB010000332.1:0-3103 GCA_044352805.1 Cyanobium sp. | reverse complement strand
ACCGGCGCGGTAAAGGTGTAGCCCTCCATGTCAGCCAGCAGGCTGGTGACCAGGGGCAGAAGGCGGTCGGTGCGCTCCTGGAACAACCAGAAGAAGAGCTTGTCGCTGGCGACCACTTTGGGCTGCGGGAGTTGATCCCATCATCGCTTGGGAGGGTTTTCTTGTTTAAGTTGGCCCTAGCCGCAGCTGCAGCCTCGCTGTGGTTGGAACATCCGTTGATGTTTAGTCTAAATCTTTGCTCCGGAGAGTAGAGGACTGGCCCCGGGGATAGCTGATGTTCAAACAATAGGTTCACTAACGAGTGGTGACCTTTTTGTGCATGACTTTGTGCTCGGGTTCTGTAAAACACCCACCACTACCCAACCCCCCCATCTCAACCGACCCAAACAGGGTGGCAACAGCCTGATGCCGCACCGTCACCCGGCAATTCATACCCAGCTCACAGGGATGGTCGAGCGGTAATTTCAGCCGCAGGCGCTGGCCCCGGCATTCCAGCAGGGCCAGCCAGGCGGAGCCAAGAAACTCGCGGCCGACCAATTGCCATTCGCCCTGCGGTTGGCTTTCCAGCTGCAGATCCTCCTGGCGCAACATCACTTCCAGCGGTTCCAGGGGCTGGCCAGCTTGATGCAAGCCGTTTCCGTGCTCGCCTTCCCCTGCCCAGCGCCACTGGCCGGCGGGAATGATGCCCAGCGGCGTTATTAATTGACTGGCCTCCAGGCTGGCGTTCAGCAGGTTTGCCTGCAATAAGAAACGGCCCACGAAGGCGGTGGCCGGCTGTTGCACCAACTGCCTTGGTGGCGCGATTTGATGCACTAGGCCGTCTCCCAGCACCGCCACCCGGTCGCAGATGGCCAGCGCCTCCTCTGGGTCGTGGGTGACGATCAGGCCACTGGCGCCAACGCTGCTCAGCACCCGCGGCAATTCGCTGCGCAATCGCAGTCGCACCTCCACATCCAGATTGGAGAAGGGTTCATCCAGAAGCACCACCTCGGGCTGGGGGGCCAATGCCCGGGCCAGGGCCAAGCGCTGCCGCTGGCCGCCCGATAGTTCGTGCGGATAACGGCGCTCCAGGCCCTCCAGACCCAGTAGTTCCACCAGCCAGCGTACCCGGCTCAGATCGTGGCCGCGCCGCAAGCCAAAGCATGCGTTTTGCCAGGCATCGAGGTGGGGGAACAGGGCGTAGTCCTGAAACACCATGCCCACCCCCCGCCGTTCCGCCGGCAACCACTGCTCGGGCCCGGCCACCTGGCGGCCCCCCATCCACACCGACCCCCGCTGCGGTCGCTCGAAGCCCGCCACCAGCCGCAGCAGGGTGGTCTTGCCGCAACCCGAAGGCCCCAGCAAACCCACCAACTCGCCCCGCTGCAGCGTCAGATCAATCTGGCGCAGAGTCCAGCGGCCGTTGCCGCCATTGGCATTGCCATTACTAGCGCCATAGCGGTGCCAGACGTCCCGCAGCTGCAGGTGGGGGGCGTTGTTTTCGCCGTTCATGCTCAACTGCGCTCCTCCAATGAGGGGATCAAGGCGATCGCTGCCAGCAAACCAAAGCCCATGATCAGCAGGGCCGGCGCCATCGCATAACCCACCCGCTCATCGCTGGCGTACTGAAACACCCGCACCGCCAGGGTGTCGAAATCAAAGGGCCTTAACGACATCGTGATCGGCAATTCCTTGATCACATCCACAAACACCAACAACAAACCCACCAACAGCGGCCCCCGCAGCAGCGGCAGATGGATGCGCCCCAGGGTCTGCCACCAGCTGCAGCCCAGGCTGGTGGCCGATTCGTCGATACTTGCCGGGATCCGCTCTAGGGCGGCATCGAGACCTTGCTTCGATACGGCCATGAACCGCACCCCATAACCCCACACCAGCAACAGCACTGGATTGAGCTGCAATGGCCCCCCCACCAGCAGCAAGCCCAGGGCCAGCACACTGCCCGGAATGCCATAGCCCAGGCCGGCCATAAAGCTGAATTGATTTACCAATGGCCCCTCACTCCAGCGGCGGCTGATCGCCAGCAGCAGGGCGCAAAAGGCCGTGATCGCCGTTACCAGCAGGGCCAATCCAAAGCTGCGGCCCGCCAGGGCCAGCAATTCACCCAGCGGTTCCGCCGCCATCATCTGCCAGCCCTGCAAAATCCACAGGCCCGGAATCAGTAAGCAGGCCAGCGGCGGCAGCAGGGTGATGCCAATGGCGGCGGCGGCCCGCCAGCCCGCCAGCGGCCAGACGTGGCAATTGGCGCTGCCGCTGCCCAGGTTCCAGCGGCGGCTGCGGCGCCGCAGGGCCCGCTCCGCCGCCAGCAGCAGCACCACGATGGCGAGGGCGGCGAGCGCCAACAGGGCCGCCCCGCGGGGGTCGCCATCGATTTGCCAGCGATTCAATATTCCCGCCGACAGGCTCGGCACCCCCAGCAAGCGCACCGCCCCCAATTCATTCACCACCTCCATGGCACTGAGGGCGACGCCGGCGCCGATTGAGGGGGCCGCCAGCGGCAACGCCACCCGCCAAAAACTCTGCCAGGGCCCCACCCCCAAACTGCGGCATGCCTCCAGCAGCTGACGGCCACTGGTTGAAAAACTCTCGGTGCTTAGCAAAAACACATAGGTGTAGTTGGCCAGGCTGAGCAGCAGCACCGCCCACCAGAATCCATAGATGTGGATGCCGTTCTGGCTACCCCAATCGATCAGGCTGGCCGCCAATAAATAGGCGGGGCAAGCCAATGGCAACAACTGGGCCATGCGCAGCCAGCGGCGGCCGGGGAAGCGACAGACGGCCGTAAGCCAGCCAGTGGCCGTGCCCAGCACGGTGCCCAGCACGCCCTCGCCGGCCACCAATAGCAGCGTGCCGCGAATCTGGGCCGCAGCATCGGCCCCCAGGCCCAGGGGGCCGAGACCCACGTCACCCAGGCCTATAGCGCCGGGTTCAGCGCTGAACAGCGCATCCCGCAGCAGGGCCGCCAGGGGCACCAATGCCAGCAGCCCAATCACCAGCACCAGCAGCACCAGCCCAGTCCTGCCGATCGCGGGTTTAGCCGCCGCTGAAGCTCTACCGCTCAAACTCAGGTGCACCTACTGCCAGCCAGCCTGAACCATCAGCTGCA
>JBILDB010000331.1:0-3105 GCA_044352805.1 Cyanobium sp. | reverse complement strand
GCATCGGCTGGGTCGATGTCCATTTGCTGGCGTCAGCGAAACTGAGCGGCTGCTCCCTGTGGACGTTGGACCGCAGGCTGGCCGTGATCGCCAGGGAGCAGGGGCTGATGGGGGGTTGAGTTGCTCTGGGTGACGTGGCGTTTCAGGCAAGGCAGGGAGATGCTTCAAGATCCAGCCCGGAGCCTGCGGGTGTTGGCACTGGACTGAAACACAAATCCGGCACACAAAGCCTAATGGGTATGGTGGTTCTCCCAGCGACAAGCCAACATCTGACCCAATGACAGTGTTGGCAGTGTTTCCGCCAAGAATGGTACCTTCTCTCGCTTCTCAACTCATCCCGCCGGTCTACAAGCTATTCATTCACTAAATCGCAGGGGAACTGTTTCTTAGTCCCTTAAGAAAGGCTTGAATCTCTGCATCGTCTTTCCAGAACTTGTCCAGCTGCTCCGCCGCGTTCTTTCGCACATTATCATCCTCATCCGATTGAGCGATCTCTTTGAGGATTGCCAGAGTATCTGTATCTTCCTTACCGAGCATAGCAATCATCGAGACCGAGCAAAGGCGCAGAACCCATTCCTCGTCGGACTGGGCGCACTCTTTGAGGACCTTCAGAGTGGCTGGATCGGTCTTCCACCGAACCAGACCCAACACCGCATGAGCCCGTACAGTCCAGCTCTTATCGGATTCAGCGCGCTCTTTAATGATCGTCAGAGTGTCTGGATCCTCCGCCCAGCCCCAACGCAGTTGGTTCAACGCGCTGCCTCGCACAGCTTCGTTCTGATTGGATTGGGCCTGCTCTTTGATCCACGGCAGGGTGTCTGGATCATCCTTCCAAACGTAAGCCACAAGCATGACAGCCTCTTCAAGCATAGAGGCATTTTGCCACACTTCTCCAGATACAACTTCTCCAGACACAGAAGTCGCTGAGTTCCCAAATTTAAATCCGATCAAATCCTTGGTGGCTTGCCGTACAAGCACCTCTGTGCTACCAAGTTCCCCCCGATTGCGCACTTCGCCAACGCAGCGTGCCGCAAGGTAAATGTGGTCGCAAGATTGATTCGGATCTGGTTGCTGCAGCAACCAATCGAGGATCTACTTAACAAATTTTGGCGCTAATCGACTGGCCACGAGCCTCAGCACCTCATGCCAGGTTTCATCGGGCCAGTGCCCGAAGATCTCTGTCTTCAAAGCATCAATCGTCAGCGTCTGCTCCACCTGGAAGCGATCCACGATCGCCTCCGCGCAGAAATACTCCAGAAAAGTGCGATGCATAAACGCATAGTTGCCGCCGCCCATGAAGCAGAGCATGAAGTTGCGGCCCCGCAGCTGCTCGATCAACGCCCGGGCGGCGCGATCGTACCGCAAGCCAGGGATGCCTTCCAGACCCTCGCTGAGGGTGCGCTCAAGCTGATTCTCCTCAATCAGATTGACTAAGTTGCCGGCGGCCCTATCCGCGCCCGCTTGCAGGGTCCAGGCAATTCGCTTCATCAGCCCCAGCTTGTCTTTGCCATCCAGTTGGGCCTGGGCCAGCTCGGGAGAGGCCTCAAAGGCCAAATCAGTCTTCCACTGATGCAGCAACAGGCGGGCGCATTGGCTGTAGAGCTCGACCCGATCCCGGGGCAACTCCTGGCTGCGATTCAAGATCGCCATCAGCGTCAGCAGCAGCGGATTGCCCGCCAACTGCTGAATCGCCGGCGACTGCTCGATGGCCTGCAACAGCGAGGCCCGTTTGCGTTCGCCTTTGCTTTCATCGTCGTAGGCCAACTGATGCCAGCACCGCAGGAAAAGGTCTCTCTGCTCCTTATCCAACTCCTGCAGCATGAACGGGCGAAAGCCCTCCTGCCGCCAGCGCTCATGCTGAAAGCCGATCAAGCGTGAACTCACCACGAACTGAGCATCCGGATAATCGTCCGCGAAGCGGTAGATCGCCGTCGTCACCTCCTGCCGCAATTGGGGATCGAACACCTCATCGAGGCCATCTAACAACACCTGGGTGCGGTTGTGTCGCAGCCAGTAATCCAGGGCTTCTGGATCCAATCGCCAGCGCAGGCTTTCAGACCGGCCCAGATAATCGAGAAAGCCACTTACTTCGCCCTTGGCGCGGCGGCTGGCGTAATCGCGCAGCTCAATCAGCAGCGGCAACGGGGCATCGCCCATCAGCGGGTCGTTCGCATCCGCCCAGGCCAAGACCAAATACTGCAGCAGCAACGATTTGCCCGAGCCGGGATCGCCCAGCACCACCAGCTTCCGCTGCAAAGGATCGGCCAGCAGCTCCAACATCGGCTGCGGTGATTGATCCAAATAGGTGCGGAGCAGACTTGCGAGCTCATCCTCCTGCAACTCCGTTCCATCCAGGGCCTCTTGCTCCCGCAGGCGCCGTTGCAGCTCCTTGGGTAGCTCCATGGCCCGGGGCAGAAACTGCTCGCACTCGCGCACGGTGGGGGGGATGAACACCTCCGTCACCCGGATACCGCGCGGCATGTCGCTACTTGTGGCATCGAGCTCCTCCAGCTTCAGGTGCCCGTAGTGCCTGGCCATTGCCTGGCGGTAGCTAGAGAGATCCAGGCTGGGGGCCTTGACTGGGCGAGGGCGCCCCGGCGCTGAAGCCATGGCCCCGG
Source organism: Cyanobium sp. (assembly GCA_044352805.1). Taxonomy (GTDB): domain Bacteria; phylum Cyanobacteriota; class Cyanobacteriia; order PCC-6307; family Cyanobiaceae; genus Cyanobium. The sequence goes on along the minus strand of JBILDB010000331.1, from coordinate 487 downwards.
CAGCAGCGGACCCGGCAGGCACAAGCGAGCGGAGGAACGGCCCCAGCTGGGCGTAGTCGTCGCCATAGGCGATCGGCTCCAACCAGGGGGCATCAGCAAGCTTTTTTTGAAAGGCGCTCAGCTCTGAAGCGCGACAGAGCAGCCTGTGGCGCGGCACCACATCTTGCAGGGCTTCTTTGCCCCAGGTGATTAGTTGTTGGAAATTAGGGTCTAATACCGTATCGCCGCAGCCAACGAACAGCAAGGTTTTGCTAAGTGCGAACGATTGCAAGGTCGCCTTGGCGTGCGGGTCGTCCTTCACCTTGTTGTAAGACGCCAATCCCAACACCACCGATTCAGGCTTTCGATACTCACCATGCAGATGAAGAATGGCCTCCCTGCTGCCACGCAGGGCCTCCTGCACCGCGTTGGCCTCCTGCCAGGTGATGGCGGAGCGTCCGGTCACTTCTTCGAGTAGATGGTCGTAATTCAGAGTGGCTACCAATCC
>JBILDB010000330.1:0-3109 GCA_044352805.1 Cyanobium sp. | reverse complement strand
ACGATGTGATCACCAGCGGCGCCGAGCCCCTGTTTTTTCTGGATTACATCGCCACTGGCCGCCTCAGCGCCGAGGCCATGGCCGAGGTGGTGGAGGGGATCGCCGCCGGCTGCGCAACGGGGGGCTGCGCCCTATTGGGGGGTGAAACCGCCGAGATGCCGGGGTTCTATCCGCAAGGGCGCTACGACCTGGCCGGCTTCTGTGTGGGTGTGGTCGAAGAGGAGCAACTGATTGATGGCCAGGCCGTGGGCGTCGGCGATCGGATCGTGGCGGTGGCCAGCAGCGGCATCCACAGCAACGGCTTCAGCCTGGTGCGCAAGATTCTTGCGGCCAGCGGCCACCCCCCCCACGAACCCATCGAAGCCAACGGGCCATCCCTGATCGCGTCACTGCTTAAGCCAACCCTGATTTATGCCCCGTTGGTGAAGGCGCTGCAACGGCAAAACGTGCCCCTGCACGGCATGGCCCACATCACTGGCGGAGGGCTGCCGGAAAACCTGCCCCGCGCCCTGCCGGCGGGGGTCCACGGGGTCATTGATCCGGACAGTTGGACGCGGCCGGCGCTCTTTGACTGGTTGCAGCACTGGGGTCAGGTGCCCGAGGCCGACCTGTGGAACACTTTCAATCTGGGGGTGGGGTTCTGCCTGGTGGTGCCGCCCGATGCCGTCGAAGACGCTTTGGGGGTCTGCCAGGCCACCGGTTTCGGGGCCTGGGAGATGGGCCGAATCGCCGCCGGGGCTGCCCCCCAGGAGGCGTTGGCGGGATTGCCGTACTGAAAGATTGGTGACTTCGCCCACCCCCGGGTCTTTATGGTCGTTGGGTGATCCCCTATACAAGTCCAAGCGCCCACCCGGCTCGCCAGTACTGCCCTTCTTTTCTTTAGCGATGCTCGATACCTCGACTCGAATCACCCGTCGCCGCAGCTCAGCGGGTCCGATACCGCCCCAGCGACCTGTGCAGCCTCGCCCCCGTTTCCGGGAAGCGGGTCCCAGCACTGGTTCAGGACCTCGCCCCACCTTCTTGACCCTGAGGGACCACGGCAAGGTGTACGTGGCCGATCTGCCCCGGCTCTCTGACGGTCAACTGGCCCATATCGTCAAGGAAGCGGAGGAGGTTCTCGAAAGCCTCAACCGCCGGCTCCATGAGCTTGAGGGGCAGATTTTTCTCAGCCAGACGGAGCAAGACACCCGCATCCGCGCCACCACCAAGCGGGATGTGACCGAGCGCTTTTTGGCGGCCATCAGCCAGGAACAGGATCTGCGGCGCAGCAATCCGGCGGTACGGGCGGCGGCGGGTGAATCCCTGTCCCGGGCCTTCCTGGAACTGGCCCGTCACCGACTCCCAGGATCCACCTTTGATTCGCTGCTGCAAGAAGCCCTGGCTGCCTGCGGGCCCGGATCCGACAACGACGACAAGGGTTTGCAGCGCGACGCCCACCTGTTGCAGGTCATCCAGGGCGGAGAAGGCGTCGAGCCGCGCCCCGAGTCCCTGCCGGTGGTCATCACCCCCAACGCGGACTTTGTTGAGGCTGAGCCCCACTGACGGGCCTGCCTGAATGGGGTCAAGAGACTTGAGCCCTGGCCCTTGAGCCCTGGCTCCTCAACGGCTCTGGAATGGGTTCGCCGGCATCGCTACCGCCAGGGATGCACTGGTGGCATCAAGCAGCTTGCGTTCATCGGTCCCCAGCTCCCAGGAGAGAGCCGCTGCGGCTCCATCCACCTGATCACTGCGACGCAGGCCCACGATGGGCATGGCCCCATGGGCCCGGCACCAATTAAGGGCAACGGCCGCCTGGGAGACCCCCCGGTCGCCAGCGATGCTGCCCAAGGCGGCCAACAAGGGCTGGCAACCGTTCCAAAGCCGCCGATAAAGCAAGCCCCGGGGCCCTGGGGGCCAGGGCGGGGGATCCCCGGCGGGCTGGGTTAAGAGCCCAAGGGCGAGGGGGCTGTAGGCGATCAATTGGACCCCCAGCTCCTGGCAGAGGTCTGCCAGCCCCCCCGGCTGGACCGGCTGGGGGGCCAACAAGGACAACTGGACCTGGAGGCTGTGCAGAGCCACACCGCGCGCTTGCATATGGCGATGGACCTGGCGCAGGCGGGCGGGACCCAGGTTGGAAACCCCAACAGCAGCAACCTCTCCCGCTAGCTGCCGATCCACCAACCCATCCAGCAGGGGGCCCTCCTGCCAGGGGGCATAACGGGCCGTGCTCCAGTGCAGTTGCACCAGATCGAGGTGGCCTTTGAGTCGCTGCTGGGAGGCCGCGAAGGCGGCACGAAAGCCCTGGCGGCCCAGGCGCCAGGGGAAAGGAGCGAGCTTGGTGGCCAGGGTGAGGGCCTGGCGATCGGCCAGGGCCAGCTCGGAGCAGAACTGGCCGAGCAGGGTTTCGCTGCGGCCGTTGAAGCGCCCGGTTCCATAGGAATCGGCTGTATCAAAAAAGTGCAGCCCCAAGGCCACCGCCCGGTGGAAGCACTGGCGCAGGGCCCCGTCCTGGGCCGGGTCGTAGCCCCAGAGCAGCTGGTTGCCCCAGGCCCAAGTGCCCACACCGATGCGGGGCGATGCAGGGGCGGAAACCATGGGCACAGCAACAGGACAATCGGCGCCATGATCGGATCGACCACCGGGCCCGCCGCCTTGACCCTGCCACAGGAGACACCGGGCCAGGCCGGCACGGACCGTCCTTCCCCCCATCGGGGCTGGATAACTGCTGGCGAAGGGGAGGCCGGAGGAGCAGCTGCAGGGGCACCAGCAGGCCCCACGGTGGAGGCCATACTTTGCGGCCATTGCGGTCGAACCGCCAGCAACGGCCTGTCCTGCCAAGGAATCTGCGTGGCCGACTCGGGCTATTGAGCGGCCCCGTCCCGCCACCGGCCTACCCGGCCCATCGCGATCGGGGGAGCGTTGCGCGATGTTGCGTGATATGGCGATCTGAGGCGAACGGGGCCAACCCGTGACCAGATCTTAAGATTTCCTTTAGGGTTCGACCAAGCAGAGACGCGAACCATGTTCCAACCCAACTCCCTACTGGCCGCCATGGCCCTGATCGGCCTGGTCGTAGTCGAAATCGCCACCAGGTTGCTGTTCTGGGCCTGAGTAAGGCAATGGCCCAATC
>JBILDB010000329.1:0-3114 GCA_044352805.1 Cyanobium sp. | reverse complement strand
GACGGCAATGAGGCCAGCCGCTGGCTGGCGCGGCAGCGCCAGGGGGAGAGCATCCGCGCCATCATTAGCAGCGAAGCCAGGGCCATGGAAACTCGGGACATCGCCCAGCTGGCCAGCGTCGCGACAGACCGAACACCCCTTTTGGGATGATCATGGCTCCCTCCTCCGCCTCGCCGACACCCATGAGGGAGTCAGCCGCTACGGGCCCATTGCCCCTTGCCATCGCTGCCCAGCCAGAGGGGACGGGGGTGATTCGGGTGCTGGGCGAACGCCTCGAACTGGTCGAGGACCTCTGGCTCACCATCCTGCGCAGCGAATGCGGTCCCCAGCAGCTCGAAAGGTTGCTGCGTCTCAAGGAGCTCGTCGGCCCCCTGCATCCGGCGGAGACGGCAGCTGGGGACAGCGAGACTCCCAGCAGTAAAAGTGAGGAAATCGTGGCGGTGATCCAGGCGATGGATCTGGCCGACGGCATCGCCGCGGCCCGTGCCTTCTCCCTGTATTTCCAACTGATCAACATCCTCGAACAGCACATCGAGGAAGACAGCTATTTAGAAAGCCTGCGCAGCGCCCCTGCCCCCGCCAGCAGCGATCCCTTCCTGCCGCCCCTGGCTGCCCAGAGTTCCCCGGCCACGTTTCGCCAACTGTTTGAGCGACTGCGGGCCCTCAACGTGCCTCCAGCCCAGCTGGAAGACCTGCTGCGGCAGCTCGACATCCGTCTGGTGTTCACGGCCCACCCCACCGAGATCGTGCGTCACACTGTGCGCTACAAGCAGCGGCGGGTGGCGGCCCTGATCCAGAAGCTGCAACTGGACAGCCCGCTGGGAGCCGATGAACAGCAACGAGTGCGCTCGCAACTGGAGGAGGAGATCCGACTCTGGTGGCGCACTGACGAACTGCACCAGTTCAAGCCCTCCGTACTTGATGAGGTGGATTATGCCCTGCACTACTTCCAGCAGGTGCTCTTCGATGCCTTGCCGCAATTGCAGACCCGGCTGCGCATGGCCCTGGCCGCCAGTTATCCCGATGTGACACCGCCGCGCGAAAGTTTCTGCACCTTTGGTTCCTGGGTGGGGGCAGATCGCGATGGCAACCCCTCCGTGACACCGGAGATCACCTGGCGGGCAGCTTGCTATCAACGCCAGCTAATGCTGGAGCGCTACACCAAAGAGGTGTCCGAACTGCGCGATCAGCTAAGTATCTCGATGCAGTGGAGCCAGGTGGGACCGGCGCTGCTGGAGTCCCTGGAGATGGACCGACTGCGCTTTCCCGAAATCTACGAAGAACGGGCTGGCCGTTATCGCCTTGAGCCCTACCGGCTCAAACTCAGCTACATGCTCGAACGGCTCGAACTCAGCCAAGAGCGCAACCGCCAGCTATCTCGCAGTGGCTGGGAATTTCCGGGAGATGGCCACAGCGGCGTCAGCACTGCCCTTGGCAGCGTTGCCCCCGCCAATTCCTGGTCCCAAGAACTCCATTACGGCTCGGAGGACGATTTTCGTGCCGACCTTGAACTGATTCGCGACAGCCTCCATGTCTCGGGACTGCACTGTGAAGCCCTCGAAGATCTGCTCAGCCAGGTCCATATCTTTGCCTTCAGCCTGGCCAGCCTGGATATCCGCCAGGAAAGCACCCGTCACAGTGATGCAATTGACGAACTGACCCGCTATCTGCAGCTACCTAAGCCCTACGGCGACATGGGAGAAGACGAGCGGGTGACCTGGCTGTTAGCCGAACTGCAGACTCGGCGTCCCCTGATTCCTCCAGCGGCCCGCTGGAGCGAAAGCACGGCTGAAACTATCGCCGTGTTCCGGATGTTGCAGCGTTTGCAACAGGAATTCGGCAGCCGTATCTGCAGCACCTACGTGATCTCCATGAGTCACACGGTGTCCGATTTGCTGGAGGTGTTGCTGCTGGCTAAGGAGGCGGGGCTGGTGGATCCCCAGAGGCCCCGTTCCAGCCTGCTGGTGATTCCGCTCTTTGAAACCGTGGAGGACTTGCAGAGGGCCCCAGAAGTGATGGGGCGTCTGTTCCAAGAACCCTTCTACCGCAAATTGCTAGAAGATGAAGCCGGCCAGCCTCTGCAGGAGGTGATGCTGGGCTATTCCGACAGCAACAAAGACTCGGGCTTTCTCGCCAGCAACTGGGAAATCCACCGCGCTCAAATTGCCCTGCAACAGCTCTCGAACAAGCACGGGGTGGCTCTGCGCCTCTTCCATGGCCGCGGTGGTTCGGTGGGACGCGGTGGCGGACCCGCCTACCAGGCCATCCTGGCCCAGCCCAGTGGCACCGTGCAGGGGCGGATCAAGATCACCGAACAAGGGGAGGTGCTGGCCTCCAAATACTCCTTGCCGGAGCTGGCCCTATACAACTTAGAAACGGTCACCACGGCGGTCCTGCAGAACAGCATGATCACCACACCTTTAGATGCCACCCCGAACTGGAACGCTCTGATGGAGCGGCTGGCCCAGCGCTCTCGCAACCACTATCGCGCCCTCGTCTACGACAACCCGGATCTGGTGGCCTTCTTTCAGCAGGTCACCCCGATCGAGGAAATCAGCAAACTGGAGATCTCCAGCCGGCCGGCACGGCGCAAGAGTGGTGCCCGCGACCTATCCAGCCTGCGGGCCATTCCCTGGGTGTTCGGTTGGACCCAAAGCCGTTTCCTGCTGCCCAGCTGGTATGGGGTGGGCCATTCCCTTCAGGCCGAGTTGGATGCGGATCCCGAACAAATGGACCTGCTGCAGTTGCTCTATCAACGCTGGCCGTTCTTTCGCATGCTCATTTCCAAGGTGGAAATGACCCTTTCGAAGGTGGATCTTGACCTGGCCCAGCACTACGTGCGCAGCCTCGGCAGGGAGGAGAACCGGGAGGCCTTCGAGCAGATCTTTGCTGCTATTGCTAGCGAATTTACCCTGACCCGCGATTTGGTGTTGCGCATTAGTCACCACACCCGGCTGCTAGATGGCGATCCTGCCCTGCAGCTTTCGGTCGATCTGCGCAACCGCACCATCGTGCCCCTGGGCTTCCTGCAAGTGGCTCTGCTGCGGCGCCTGCGCAACCAGAACCGCCAACCCCCCATGAGTGAGGGCCAGGAGGCCGGCGGCGGCGCTGATC
>JBILDB010000055.1:0-10138 GCA_044352805.1 Cyanobium sp. | reverse complement strand
CAATCGGCAGCACCCGCTTTTGACGCAGCAGGGCTGCCACCAGTTCCGGTTCCAGTTGGGCGCTGCCAATGCTCTGCTCCAGCCAAAGGCAAACCCGGTCACTCACGGTTTCATTTTCTGCCAAGCCTCGGTCGAGCAGAACGGGCAGCCTTTTGATCCCCCCCAGCAGACCCTCGAGGGCCCAGAAAGCGATGCGAACGGCCAGGCTGGTTTTGCCCGAGCCGCCTTCGGCCGCGATCAGGAGCATGTGGGCCTCGGAGCCGGCGACAGTGTGCTGGAGGTCGGCGGGTTCGAGCAGCAGTTGCTTGGGTTTCTCGCCGGGTGCCTCCAGGCGCAGGTTCAGGGGCACATGGATCCGGCGTTCGGCCACGACGGGCAACTTGGCGAAGGCAGCGGCAAGGGGCTCGAAATGGGCTGCCAGCCAGGCATCGATTTGGACAGGACCGTAACTGGGAGGTGGGGGTGCCTGCTGCTGCCCCTGGCGGGGGGGTGGATTGGCGGCGAGCCGAACGATGGCCTGCTCGAACAGTTCCGGTCCGCTGGCGCCGCCGCCGGGTTCGTCGATGCAGAGCATCGGGGTGCAAAGGCTGCCAACCCTGGCCTTGAAGCGATCGAGGGCCTGCTGGGCCTCGGGATCGCGCTCAAAGGCATTCTTGAGATCACTGGTGAATTCGAGGAAAAAGGCCCTGATCGGCTTACCGGCTTCCAGGGCGGCCTCAAACTCCAGTTCCGTGATCGAGAGACCACTGCCGTCTTGGGCCAGGGAGCCATAGCGATAGGAAAGCAGCAGGATGTAGTGATCGGAGCTGCGGACGTCGTTTTGGCAGGTGGTGACGACAGGATCACTGGAGCCGCTGTAGCTGTCTCGATAGGCGTGGCCGGCCCGAGTGATCAGATCTTTGACACGCTCCCGTTCTTTGATCAGCCCTAGATAGGGGCTGGAGATATAAAAGCTATGACTTTCGTTTTGGTTTGGGGGTTTTCCCTGTCGCGCGGGAGCCATGCCAATTAAAAGCGATAATTCAATTTGGCGTAAAGGCCATTACCAAGTAGCCAGTTATTCCAGACGTCGGCATTGTTTTCGGTTGAAAAATGATCCACCCAGCCGATTTCCGTAATCCAGTGTTGTCCATTCAGCCAACGCACAAGCACCCCTCCTGCACCCACGTTGTCGTAGAAACGGTCGCTGAAACCTTGTCCTTGCAGCGTAGTGCTGACTCCGCCAGCACCAATGAACGGTACCAGTTGAAGCGCCTGGTTGCGCCGGCTCCAGAAGGTCCAGCCAAGTTCGGCGCTACCCAGCCAGCCATTGTCACCACTGATTAGCTGTCCGGGCAAGCCGCGCAGTCCCACATCGGCACCGAGGCTGAAACGCATGGGATCTGTGAGCTTGTGGAGGGCCACCTGACCGCCTCCCCGCAGGTTGAGCTGCCATTTGGGCAAGAAACTCCAGCCCAGGGAAAGGAAAGTGCCCACGGCGTTGGCTTTGCCAGGCACGATATCGCTGTAGGCGAGTTCCTTGAGTTGCTGGGAGGGGGTGGCGGCGGAGAGGCCCTGGAGGCCATAAAGTTGGCCAGACCAATACAGATTCGAACCGGATCCGGAACCATTGAGTTCGAACCTCAGGTAGCCGTTGCTGGGTTGGCGCAGCCGCTCGGGCAGGAAGCCTGGCAGGTCCTCGCCGTTGAGCTGGTTGGTGGATTGGTTGCCGCTGTAGGCCAGGGCCGCGCTCCAGCGTTGGCTGAGGGTTTCGCGCAGCAGCCATTCGATCTGTACTAAGCCTTGCCATTGGGTGGTGGAAAAACCGTTGCCGGGTGCGGGCAACTCGATCGATTTGCGCCAGCTGGAGCCGAAGGCGCCGCTGAGAGTGACACTTTCAGCCAAGGGGTAGGTGTAGCTCAAGGAGCCGGAGGCCTGCCCCAGCTGGGGGGTGTCGCTGCCATCCAGTTCGCCGAAAAAGAGCAGGCTGTCGCCCTGGCGCAGCAGGGAAGGACGCAAGAGGGTGGCGGTGCCGCGGGCTTGGCCGCTGCCGATGCTGCCGTCGTTGCGCAGATTGAGGTCTCCCTGCCAAGCCGGTGAGGCCCTTTCCACTTTGACCACCAGCACGGCCTGGCTGGTGTCGCTGCCAAGGCGGGTGAGCTGGCTGCGCACGGATGCAATCTCGGGGCGCCTCTGCAGCAGCTGCAGCGTGCGTTCCAGGGAGGGGAGATGCAGGCTGGAGCCAAGGGTTGGCGCCAGCCAGCGCCGCACCTTGGCGTTCAGGCGTGGGTCTGGCCCCTGCACCCGCAGCTCAACGACTTTTCCTTGAACAACCTGCAGACGGGCCGGGGGCGGATCCGCGAACACGAATACCCTTGTATTGACGTAGCCATCGAGGACCAGCCGTGAGGTGAGGGCGGCGGCGCAGGCCCGCAGTTTTTCGGCCTCGGGGTTGATCAAGCTGCAGGGCTGCAGGATGGCGGCCAGCTGCTGGGATGTGTAGGGAACTGGGCCTGCGACGGCCGGCAGCTTGCTGAGATCGACGGGGCCGGTGGGCTGCAAGGACGGCGGTGGCTGACCTGGTGGGCTCGCCTCAATCGGTGCTTCCAGAATGGGGGCTGCGGGCTGGTTGGGCCGCCGTTGCGGTTGTTCCAGAGCCGGAGTCGGCAGCCGCACAGGACCGTTCTGGAGGGGGGGGGCCACCAGCTGGGCCAGCAGGAATGGCAAGCAGGAGGGTTGCTAATGATGCAAATGATGTTATTGCTGCGTTATCGGTGTCAAGCCTGCCGATGCCAGGGGGGGGGAACCGCTAAAGGATTGGGAAGATGGCTCGTAGAAAGCATGAATCAGTGGCGGCGGTAGAGGTGGACGATTGGTGGGGGGGTTCTCCGCCCATCTTTCTTGGTGTTCTGTGCCCCTCTCCTGGGGCTGACTTGGGGCATCATTGGCAGAGCAAATCTGCTTACAAGCGTCAAGCCCATGTCCCGCCGCCGCCGCCACGAGCTTGCTGGTGCAGGCCAGGTCAGATCCCTGGCCGGCGCGGCCTGGATTCAGCCGGTGGTGGCCGCCGGTTCGCTGCTGGCCCTGTTGCTGGCCTCGGCGGCCAGGGCGGGTGAAGTTTCCGCCACCCAGGGACCTTTGGATCTGGGCACGAGGGTGAACGGCGTGGCGGGCGGCCGCTGCCAGGGGGGCCAATGCGAGGTGACTGGCGGCACGGCGGCGGGCGCCAACCTGTTTCACCGCTTCAACCGCTTTGACACCCGTGGGGAGATCAGGGGTGTTTCGATTCAAAATGGTGTCCACAGCACGGTGGTGTTGGGGGTTCTGGACCCCATGGGGTCTTTTTTGAACAAGGGCATCAGCCTCAGCTCGCCGGCCCATTTGTTTTTTCTCTCCCCCGGGGGGCTGCAGGTGGGAGCGGGGGCCCAGTTCTTCAATACCCCCCGACTCACCTTGAGTACGGCCAGCACCCTGGGGTTGGGCAGTGGCCGTTTTGAAGTGTCTCGCACCACGGCGGCCGAGGCGGCCCTGTTGACGGGGGCGCCGCTCCGTGGCAAGGGGGGCTTGAGCAGCGATCCTGCCGAAGCCCAGCGCAATGGCCTCACCAGCGGCGGCGATCTGGTGGTGGATGGCGGCTTGATTCAGGTGGATGCGGAGTTGTTGCTGGATGCCCAGGGCGCCAACCTGCTGTTGCAGGCCGGTAGCCAGCTTGCGGCTCCCGGCGGCAGCGTGGAACTGAGTGGCAAGAACGTGACCGTGGCTGCGGGTGCGCTGGTGAGCACCAGTGCCCAACCGCCTGCGGCGCCGGTGCCGGCTCCCGGCCCGACAACGGCACCGGCGACAGCTACCGCAGACCCAGCGGTTGTTGCCACGACCGCCCCCACCCCTGAAGCCCCCGTTCTGCCTGCTACCGCCGCCGCACAGATTGCCGCCGCCGGGCTGGATGGCGGCGGGATCCGCATCAGCGCCAGCAATGATGCCATCGTCGCGGGCCAGCTCAAGGCCCTGGGCGTTGCGGCAACAGGCAGTGGCACGGCGGCGGCCAATGGCCTGGCTGGCAAGGGCGGTCGCATCGAGGTCACGGGCCAGCGGGTGGCGCTAACGGGCGCCGCCCTTGATGCCAGCGGCCCGGCCGGTGGCGGCACGGTGCTGCTGGGGGGTGATGTCCGCGGTGCCAACCCTGCAGTGCCCAACGCCAACACCACCAGCGTGGACGCCGCCAGCACGGTGCGCGCCGATGCCCTGGCGAAGGGCGATGGGGGCACGGTGGTGTTGTGGTCGGAGCAACAAACCTCCTTCGCCGGGACCACCAGCGCCAGGGGAGGGCCCAGTGGGGGTGATGGAGGCTTCCTGGAAGTTTCCAGCAAAGGGGGAGTTGGCTTTTCTGGAGCAGTGGATGCGGCAGCTCCGGCCGGGAAGGCAGGCAGCGTCTTGTTTGATCCCAAAAATATCATCATTGACTCCACTACCAATCTCTTGGTAAAGGACAACTTGCAATTCAATGAAAATCAAAGCGCGTTTTGGGATGAGACTAATAATAGAGCTGTACTTACCCCGTCTGATCGTAGTCAGGCTGGAAGTTTCTTCTACAACACAGCAATATCGTTTACTAATGATGCCTCTTTCAGCACTTCTTTTAAGTTTCAAATATCTGATTCAAAAGGAGATGGAGGCGAAGATGGTGCGGATGGCCTTGTCTTTGTAGTTAAGAACAGCAATGCAAAAGCTCTTGGCGGTGCTGGTGGAGGTCTTGGCTATCTAGGAGTATCCAATAGTCTTGGCATCGAGTTTGATACCTTCCGAAACTTGTCACATAATGATCCCAGCGGAAACCACGTAGGAGTAAATTTAGGCGGCAGTGTGGAGTCCAAAGATGCCAAAATAATTGAAACGGGCTTATTTAATAATGGACAGGCATGGACTGCTTGGATTGATTATAATGATTTAACTAAAACCGTAGATGTAAGGCTTGCCAATAATTCTAATTCTCGCCCTGATTCATCTACGCTTATCTATGTACTGCCAAGTAGTTTGAAAGATCTTATTGGTGTGATTGATGGTTCTTCATTGGCTTCATTTGGCTTTACTGCCGCAACCGGAGAGTCTACTGGAAAGCACGAGATTCTTTCTTGGTCTCTATTTGCGCCTTCTTCCAGCAGCTCTTCATCAAATCCAAGCGGAGATCTTTTTCTCCAGCCCACACAGATTCAGGCTATTGCAAACCAGGGCACCAATGTTGTGCTGCAGGCCAATAATGATATTACCCTCAAGCCTAATTCATCTATTACAATCCAAAGTCCCACTGCTGGCTCTGGGGGCATTTCCATGCAAGCAGGCCGTTCAATAACATTGCAGTCGCCCATTACCTATGTCGGTAATTATTCAGGTCCAATTAATCTGATTGCCAATGATACAAGCTTATTGCCAAGTTTTAGAGACATCGGAGCAGGCAATCTAACCGTTGATACGGGCGCTACCCTTTCAAGCTCACAAGCCTTAGTTTCATTAAGATTGGGACCAGGTAATGATGTTTATTCCCCTGGAGTTTTGCAAGTCAACGCGCCAATCTCCGCAAGTACAGTTTTGGCACGCGGCGCCTCAGGCATCACCCTATCGGGCGCTGCCGTCCTCACAGCCAGCGCTCCATCAGGCAGGGCCATAACACTTGATGCCGGCAGCGGTGCCTTCTTAAATAACTCCACCTCTGGAGCTGAGGCTCTCTCGAAACAACCCGGTGCCACCTGGGCGATCTTTGCCGATAACCCCACCTCCACCCCTCGAGCCAATCTGGGCGGCCTGGCCTACAACTTCAAGCAATACAACCAGACCTTCGATACCAACCAGGGATCCAATCCAATTCTGGGTTCTGGCAATGGTCTTTTCTTTGCCAATAGCCCCAAGATTTCGGTAAATTTGCTGCCAGTAAGCAAGGTCTACGACGGAGAAGTCAAGGTTAATCCGAGTACATTAAGCTATAATGAGACTGGTGTTTTGGCGGGGGATGAGGTTACTATAGATAAGCCCGCTACCGGTGTTTATGACAATAAGAATGCCGGCACCGGCAAACTTATTTCTGTTTCTGGATTAACCGTTACTAGTGCCGCTGAAAGCGCCTCAGGAGTTCCTGTCTATGGCTACAGCCTCTTAAGCACTGAAGCCTCCGGTGCCATAGGCAGGATCACCCCGCTCCCCCTCTCCGGTGCGGCCATTGCACCTGGCAGCTCGATCTATGGCTCAGCCCTGGCACCTGGTGCGGTGAGCTTTGGCAACATTGTCGGATCTGATGTGGTGGGCTCAAGTGCATCGGTCAACGCCTCCACTCTCAGCAGCAGTGGTAAGCCGATTGTTGGTAGCTACAGCCAAAGCGCATCTACCATCCTCATGGGCGCTGATGCGGGCAACTACTCCTTTTTGGGCGGCTTTACAACTGCAACGCCCAATTACACCATCAGCAAAGCGCCGCTGACGATCAGCGCCGTGACCGACAGCCGCGTCTACGACGGCACCACCAGCTCCAGCGCTGCGCCGACGGTGACGTCAGGTGAGCTGTTCAACGGCGACATATTGAGTGGCCTGAGACAGGTTTTTGACAGCAAAGACGTGCTGGGAACAAATCAGAGCACGTTGAAAGTCAGTGGTGGCTACACGCTGAGTGATGGGAACAACGGCAACAACTATGCCGTGAGCCTCGCCACGGCTTCCGGCACGATCAACCGAGCTAACGTCACGCCATCTTTTATGGTAAAGAACAAGCTCTATGACGGCAATGTCTACGCTGAAATTGCTGGTAATAGCTTGCAGGGTGGCCTTGCCAGTGACGATGTGTTTATAGTGGGAGCATCGGCATATTTTGACAATGCATCTGTGGGAAATGACAAGCTTGTAACCATAACTGGCTATACTCTCTCCGGATCGGCTGCTAATAATTATCAGCTTTTGTCTCCAACTGCCACATCAACTGCTTCGATTACGATCCAGCAAGATAACCCTGCCTTGCCGCCCAGTGAAGATCCGGTTATCAACAAGGAAGCCAATCCTAATGTTGGCTTGCAAATGTCCAACCTAAGCTCACCTACAGCGTCCCCATCTGTTGACATTAATAGTAGTAATGTGACGTTGCTCCCGCCTGGGGCTTCAACTATGGATTCCACCCCATCTGGCTCCACGCAGCCCCAGCCAACTATCAGTGCAACCGCCGTGTCTTCCGGTTCGGCCACAAGTCAATATCAAGAATCTGATCAACGTTCCGCTGATGATGCTAAAACTAGTTTAGGCCTTTCCAATGTACCAACCACTGAGGCCATATCGCCTGCCAGGTTGCAGCTAGTCATGCAAGATGCGGCTTCATTGATTCGCAAATACCCTGTTCGTATGCTGAATCCATAAGGTTTGTCCATGAAAAGTGGTTTGATTTTGTTACGGCTGCTTTATCCAATTGTTGCTCTGTTTTGCCTGGCAATGGGTCGGGTCCCGGCTGAGGCGGTCCCGGCCGAAGCCGCTTCCGCGAGCACAAAGCTGCCTCCCCAAAGAGCATTGCCATCGCCCCCTTCGGCGGTTTTTAGGCCCGAAGCATATACTCCCGCCGGATTAAGACTTACCTTTACACCATTGCGGGGGGATAAGAGCAAGGGGTTTTTGGATTTGGTATTGATCCCTATCCAGGGAGATGTTATTGGTAAGCGGGTTGATGTTGAAACGGCAACGCTTAGGGATCTGCTAGGTAAATTTTATAGTCAGCTGGCTACTCAGGAAGTGTTTGATCTGTCCGACCCTAGGTTGCCTGCCCGCCAATTGCATGCGCTGTTGATTGCACCGATTGCAGCGGATCTGCAGAGACTTGGTATTACTACTTTATTGATTTCTACTGATACAACTCTGCAGGCGGTTCCCTTTGCCGCCCTCACGGATGGAGAGCGCTATTTTGGTCAGCAATATGCATTTTCGCTTACTCCCTCCCTGCGTCTCACTCCCTTGCAGCCCCCTGAGACCCGCGGACGCCTGAGGACCTTGGTGGCTGGCGCCTCCAAGTTTGCCGATATGGTTCCCTTGCCCTTGGTGCCCCAGGAGTTGAATCAACTAAGACCGGGCAACCCAGATCTTTATCTCAACTCTGCGTTTACCCCCTCATTGTTGATCAATGCCGCTGCCGATCCTTCGATCAAAAGGGTTCATTTAGCCACCCACGCTGAATTCCTGCCGGGCGGTCCTACCCAATCCAAAATTTACACGGGCAGCCGTCCCATAACCCTGGCTGAATTCGCCACCCTCAGGCAGCGACGTCTTGGCAATCCCCTTGACTTGTTTACAATCAGCGCTTGTCGTACGGCCTTGGGTGATACTCAGAGTGAATTGGGTTTCGCGGGTCTTGCTTTACAGGCCGGTGCCCGCACAGCTGTTGGCACACTTTGGTATCTAGATGATGTGGCCACATCGGCATTCTTTGTGCAGTTCTATCGTTATCTTGACCTCGGCCTGCCCAAGGCGGAGGCGTTGCAGGCAACTCGCCTGGCATTCGCCACAGGAACGGTGCACCTGCAGGGCGATCGGGTTGTTGGTGAGACCGGCGAACTGCTCTCCGGCCTGACAACCGACCAAAGGGCACGTATTTCGAATGGTATGAAGCATCCCTATTACTGGGCCGGTATCTCGATGCTGGGTTCAGCATGGTGAGGCTTGCCGGTAAGTGGTCCCGGCATTGCCTGCCCTGCCTCCGGACCCTGCGGCTTGCCTGGCTTGGATCCACCTGCCTGACGCTTTGTATCGCTGGCTTGGCCCCCACTGCGGCCGATGCCCAGCTTGACATCGGCATTCGCAATAGTTTTCCCGGCCGACGCATCGGCGGCGGCACCAGGGGCGAATGCTGGTCCCGGTTGTACGCCCACCTTGTGCCTGCCAACAGTGTCTATACCCCCGGATCACCCGCTCTGATTGCCGTGCTGGAAGGACCGGCCAAGACTCCCCGGCCCCTGATCATTGAACTGCGGGCAGTCCGTCCTAATGGCTTGCCTGATCCCAATGGCAAACTTGTCTACAAGCGCACCTTATTGCCTGAGCCCCAGGGAATCACCGTGATCTCGCTTGCCAAACTGACCCAGCCAGTCAGCTGGACATCGATGTACTTTTGCCCCGAACATCCAGCTCCGAGCGATGAACCGCTTTTCTTTGTGACCACTGGCGAGCCGCCCCCATTGACCTTGCTGCTTCCTGCCAATCCCAGCCCCGAAGATCAGAAAGTCCGGGAGGCACTGGGCCGCTTTTCCAAGGCCTGCGGCAAAACATTTCCCCGCCAAGAACTGAAATTGTTGTTCGGTTTCAGTGATCTGGCCAGTGATGACTGGCCAGATCAATTGCCCGTGCGTTGCTCTTGAATTTCAACTGAACCGGCGCACCACGGCCTCGGCAAACCCCGAGCAGCTCAGCGGTTCCACCCGCGGCTCCATCATGCGGGCCAGGTCGTAGGTGACCTCGCCATGGGCAATGGCTGCGCTCAGGCCGGCGGTGATCAGATCCGCCGCCTCTTGCCAGCCCATGTATTCGAGCATCATCACGCCGGAAAGAATCACCGAGCCGGGGTTGATGCGATCGAGGCCGGCGTGCTTGGGGGCCGTGCCGTGGGTGGCCTCGAAGATGGCTGCCTTGTCGCCGATGTTGGCACCGGGGGCCATCCCCAGACCGCCAACCACAGCGGCGGCCGCATCGGAGATGTAGTCGCCGTTGAGGTTGAGGGTGGCGAGCACGGAGTAATCGGCTGGTCGGGTTTGAATTTGCTGGAAAATACTGTCGGCGATGCGGTCATCCACCAGCACCTTCTGTTTCCATTGGCCCTGGCCATGGCTGGGGCCAATGGCCTCCAGGACACCCCGCACTTCGTCGCAGACCGCAGCCTGTTTCTCGGGGGTGAGGGCATCGAAACCTGGATCCACCAAACGGGCATTGGCTTCGATGCTGAGCCCCGGATCCTGGGCCACGTTGTCGAGAATCCAGCTTTCCCGTTCCGTTACACACAGATCGCGAAATTCCGACGTGGCTAACTCATAACCCCAGTCCCGGAATGCCCCCTCCGTGAATTTCATGATGTTTCCCTTGTGCACCAGGGTCACGTGGCGCTTGTCTCCCTCCAATTTGAGGGCGTGCTGAATCGCCTTGCGGATGTGGCGCT
>JBILDB010000328.1:0-3124 GCA_044352805.1 Cyanobium sp. | reverse complement strand
GGCCATCAGCCGATTGATTTCGCCTCCCTGCCGGTGGATCTGCTCAGCTGTGCCGCCCACAAATTGCAGGGCCCCCGGGGCATCGGCGCCCTGCTGGTGCGGCGGGGCCTCAACCTGGAGCCCTTGCTGGGGGGTTCCCAGGAGGCGGGCCGTCGCGGCGGCACCGAATCGGTGCTGCTGGCCGTTGGCTTTGCCGCAGCCTTGGCCGCAGCCCAGGAGCGCTTGCAGCAGCATGGCGGCCTCGATCCCTTAGCCGAGCTACGCGATGGTCTGCTGGAGAACTTGAGGGCCCTGCCTGGTCTGCGCCTCAGTGGTCCGCAACCCGATTCGGCCGCAAGGCTGCCCCACCACCTCAGCCTGCTGGTGAGCACAGCCGCCGGCCGGCGGCCCCTGGCCGGCCGGGCCCTGGTGCGGGCCCTCTGGCGCCAGGGCTACGCCGTCAGCAGTGGTTCGGCCTGCAGTGCCATCAAGGGCATTGCCCAGGGCGGTGGCCCGAGCGCCGGCGCCGCCAGCGGCAGCGCCAGCCCGATCCTGTTGGCCATGGGATACGGGCCCGAGGAGGCCGCCAGTGGCCTGCGCCTCAGCCTGGGGCCCTGGCATCGGGCCGCCGACCTGGAGGCCCTGCCCCAGGCCCTCGAACGGGCCCGCCAGGAGGTGGCGGCGGCGGCGGCTCTTTGATGCCAATTTCAAGCCCACCTAAAGCCCGCCAAGGGGCCGCTAATGTCCGCCCATTGAAGGGCTGTGCCCATGCTGCCCCCGGATTTGCGCTCGGCTGAGGCCGAAACCCTCACCGCCGTGCGCTCGGCCCTGGCCGCAGAACCCCACGGTCGTTGGACTGTGGAATGGCGTTTTGAAGGCCTGCGGCTGCTGGCGCCGGCGCTGCGGCTGGCGGGGGATCTGCTCACGGAAGCGGGCCGGGGGGGGCGGCTGCTGTTCGCCGACGAGGGAGCCGCGGCCCTGGCCCGGCGCGAGTCCGAAATCCTCGCCCCCCGCATCGCCAGTTATGGCGATGAGCGCCGCCGCCAGTGCGATGACAGCGGCGTTAATAGCGGCGAGGGCGGTGGCGAGGGTCTGCTGCTGCTGGTGGCCCCCAGCCAGGCGGAATACGACCTGGTGGAAGCCCTCTGCGGAGCGCACCGCGGTGCTGTGGTGCTGCTCAATCCAAACCTGGAGGATGCGGCGGTGGGCATCGGCAGCGTGGCGCGTCAGCGCCGCAAGGGATTTCTTTCCACCTGGCAGACGGCCTATGCCCTGCTGCCCGATGCCGAATCGGCCCTGCGCCGCGCCCATCCGGGCGAGTGGGAGCTTTACCGCCTCGACCCCGACGGTTACCGCCTGGTGCGCAGCTTCGAGCGGCGGCCCGATGGCGAAAGCCGGGCCGAGGCCCTGGCCGGCACTGGCGGTGTGGGTCTGGCAGGCCAGTTGCGGGGCCTTAATGATCTGCTGGAGGGATTGCAGCGTTGAGGGGGCTGGTGGGGTGGGGCAAGCCTGACTACACTTCGCCCACCTTCTTTTGCCCATGGCCACCGAACTCCCGTCCAACCGCTCCTGGAGCCTGGTAGATCTGGCGGCTGGTGCTGCCGTCCTGCTGGCTGCAGTTGGGGTGCTCTGGAGTCCGAAGCTGAGTGGCGCGGTCGATCGAGCCACGGGGGCCCTGCAACCCGTCACAGTCTCGGTGGATGTGCGTGGGGTGCCCTCCGCCAATGCGGCCAACTTGATCCGCCAGGCCCAAGAGGAAGGCAAGGTGGCGATCGTGATCCGCAACTCCCCCCACGGCAAGGTCAAGATCAAGCAGGTGCAACCCCTCGAGCGCCGTCTTTCAATCCTCACGCCCGACGGCCGGTTGGTGAGCGCCCCGGATCCCAACCAGAGGAACTTTGGCACCTTTGATGCCCGCTTCATTCTGGAAGCCCAGGGACGCAAGGCCGGCGGCGGGGTTGTTTTTGGCAACCAGACCATCAAAATTGGCGCCCCTGTCGAGCTGGAAGGAGCTAACTACCGCTTCAACGGCACGGTCACCGATATGAAGCTTGGCTCCATCTGATCCCATGTCCTCCCGCCACCCGTTTGCCATGCCTGTTTTTCTGCGGCGATCCCCTCGCTCCGGCGTCCGCTTGCTGCTGGGAGGCTGGGCCTTGGTGAGCTTGGCCGCCCCCATGGCCGCTATGGCCTATCCGGGACTGCCGGCCCCTGCCAGTGTCAGACGTCACCGGTTTCCGGTGGCTGCCCTGCCGCCCCTGCCCTCGGGCCTCACCACCCCTGCGCTGCAAAACCAGGTGAGCTGCCCGGCCCTGCAGGCGCGTCTGGAATCAATCCTGGCCGGAGAGCGGGGGGTGTGGAGCGTAACGATGGCCGACCGCAGCGGCCGACTGCTGGCCGATATCAACGGCGAGAGGCCCCGCTCGCCGGCCTCCAACCAGAAATTGGTGACCACGGCCTTTGCCATCGATCGCCTCGGCCCGGACTACCGGCTCAGCACCCAGATGTGGAGACTGCCCGATGGCACCTTCCGCATCCTGGGCCAGGGGGATCCCGACCTGGCCGTGCCCCATTTGAAACGCTTTGCCCGTCTGGCGATGAATTCGGGCGGTGGCCCCGGCCTGCCTGGCTCGGTCGTCAGACTGGAGCTGGCTGAAGAACCTGCCCAGACCTGGTGGCCCCAGGGCTGGAAAGTGGGTGATCGGGCCTTCGCCTACGGCGCCCCGATCACCCGATTGGCGATCACCAGCAATGCCATCGACGATGCGGTGAGCAATCCGACGGCCCGGCTGCGCACTTTGTTACAGCGCAGTGTGGCCCAGGAGGGGGGTGATGTGCGCATCGCCATGGTGTCCCCCCAGGCCCCCTTGCCCCAAAACGCGGTGCTGGTGCATCAGGAACCCTCCACCTCGATGCTGGGGTTGTTGAGCCTGGCCAACACTGAAAGCCACAACTTCACCGCCGAGGTGTTGCTACGCCAAGCGGCCGGCAGCTGGGATCTGGATCGGGCGGCCCGCCTCGAAACCGGCTGGTTGATGCAGCAGAACCTGCCAATGCAGGGGGTGACCATCTACGACGGCAGCGGCCTGGATCGTTTCAATCGGCTCACCAGCCGCTTCATCACGGCCCTGTTGCTGCGCATGGA
>JBILDB010000327.1:0-3141 GCA_044352805.1 Cyanobium sp. | reverse complement strand
AACATCGCGGCCTGCTTCAATACGACCGCTGCTCCCAGCGCTACGACCTACATCCCGTTGTGCGTGGTGTCGCGGCGGGCAGCCTGATGGCCGAGGACATGAAACGCTATGGCCAGAGGGTGGTGGACCACTTCAACTCCCAGCCGCACAACCCTTATGAGCAGGCGAAGTCGATAGCGGACGTGGAAGCCGGCCTACAAGTGGTGCGCACGCTGTTGAAGCTCGGCCACTACCAGCAGGCGGCGGATGCTTTCAATATTGATTTGTCGAATGCGCTTTTAATTAATCTCGAAGCCCATGTGGAAACGCTCGCGCTACTGCGCCCCTTCTTTCGCGCAGGCTGGGACCAATTGCCGAATGACGTGGATGTTGACACCGCCAGCTACTTGGCGAATGCAGGTGGGATAGCCTTAGCCCAAAGTAGCGAAATCAAGCAAGCAATCAGCGCCTTTGCTGTTTCGCTGCAAGTGAATTTGGAGATAGAGGATTGGGAGATTTTTGGAAAGATTCTCTTGAACATTTCAGCAAGTCTGTCCGATCTGAACCGACTCTCCCAAGCCCTGCGCGTTTATGCGCTCGCCTTCGATTGCGCCATTCTAAGCGAGAATATTGAGTCAATTTTCAAAAGCCGGCTGCAACTCTTTGCTTACCAGACCCGACTCGGCCAGTGGTCGGACGCGGAGGCCACGTGGCAACAGCTTGATCCGATGGGGAAGCAATGGAGTCGGAGCACCTATCGCCAAGGCGATGCGGAACTGTGTTTCGCTCAGTCACAGTTCTGGCAGGGCCGCCTGCAGGAGCGGCAAATCAGCACCGCCGCCACCCTCGCTGAGCAGGACCACAACCGCGCCACCCTGCGCGACCTCCACAAGCTCTGCGGAAGCTGGAGGCTTGAGCAAGGCGATAGGGCGCTGGCAGCAGCGAGCTTCACCCAGGCCGTGACAATGGCCCGCGAGGCCCGCCTCGTGGATGCAGCCTCCCAGACCGGCCTGGCCCTGGCCAAGGTCCAGCTCCGCCAGCTCACTGACGACGAGGCCCGCAACGAAGCCCAGCGCCTCGCCCAATTGCGCGAGCCCGCACATCGCAGCCTTGGCCAGCTCTGGCAGATGCTTGGCGACCTCGACCAGGCTAAGCACCACGCACTCGCCGCCTACACCTGGGCCTGGGCCGATGGCGAGCCGTATGTGAATCGTTACGAACTCACCAAGTCCACCGAGCTACTGAACGAGCTGGGCGTTCCCATTCCCAATCTCCCGCCCTACGATCCCGCTAAAGATGAACCCTTCCCGTGGGAAGCCGAAGTCCGCGCAGCCATCGAAAAAATCCGGGCCGAAAAGGCAGCCAAGCAGATAGAAGAACAGCAAGAGGTGTTGTAAAAGATTGAAATTTTTAGTGGCCAGCTGGATATAGAAGATTCCATACGACTGGGGTGCGGCTACATTATACCTGGCTGGTAAGGCCGGATTAGCTCTGGGGCTTTTACGCCGATTTCAATATGAAAAGCTGGTTGCAGATTTGCGATCATGGGCTACATCCGCCAGGCGGCCCTGGGCGATCCGCTGGTGCCCTACGAGCAGCGGGTGGAGAAGGCCCTGCAAAAAATCCTGGCCTCCCGCAGCTGGACCACGCCGCAGCGGCAGTGGTTGCAGCGCATCGCCAACCAGACCAAGGCGATCACGATCGTGGATCGGGAAGCGCTGGACTACGACCTGCTGTTCTTCAAGCGGGAAGGGGGCGGCTGGCCGCGGCTTAACCGGGTGTTCGGCGGCGAGCTGGATGGGGTGCTGCAGCAGTTCCAGCGGGAGGTATGGGCGGCGTGAGGCGGCGGGCTTGGTCTAGTCTCGGTATCGACCGCCGCAGGATGCCAGCCATGCGCGCCAAGCTGTTCCGCAATGGCCGCAGCCAGGCGGTGGTGCTCACACCGGTGCGCCCATCGGCCATGGATTGGCTGGTTGAGCGCGATCGTCTGTTGGCCGAACCAGGCGTGCGCGAAGAACTGGATGCTTTCTTTGACAACCTTCGCGATCCGTCACCGCCGCCGGAACGCGACTGGCCGTGAGGGATAAGCCCACATCGGCATGAACAAGTGGATGCTGGACACGAACGCAGTGCGTGCCTTGGTGGATGGCTATTCGCCTCGACTTGATGGCTTGTTTGGCGAGCAACGTTGCTGCTGGAGGTTCTGCCTTGGACTGATGCCTGCGCCGTTGTTTATTGCCGCCTACGGGCACTGCAGGCCCGGAAGGGCCGGCCGCTTGGGCTGATGGACCTGCTGATCGCCAGCCATGCCCTTAGCGAAGGCTGTGTTCTGGTCACCGCCGATCAGGCATTTGCCCATGTGGAGGAACTCACCCTGGAGGCCTGGTGATGCCCACAAGCTCCCCTGGCAACAGCCACACCCACGACATCGTCGCCAAGCTCTGTAACCTCTGCAATGTGCTGAAGTACGACGGGGTGACGTATCACCAGTACGTGAGTGAGCTGACGTATCTGTTGTTTCTGAAGATGGCCCAGGAAACGGGTTAGGAGCAGGGAATTCCCCAGGAATGGCGCTGGCAGGTGATGTTGGATGCGGTGGGGTGAGGACCCTGCACTGGCTGGAGATCAGCAACTCCAAGAGCTACCGCAGCTCTGGACGCATGCCGCTTGAGGGACAGGTGAGCCGTTTCGGTGGCTTTGCTCGCGTTGCCCTCCGTAAGCTCGCCATCCTTGATGCTGCAGGTTGTCTCAACGATTTCCCAATACCGCCAGGCAACCGGCTGGAACCGCTCCGATCTGCGCCTCTGCCGCTTCTTGCGCCTCAGCGAGGGCTTCTGGCTGTGGATGCAGTCCAGCCATGCCCTCCGTGGGGCCCATCGGCAATTGGGCGAATCGTGCACCTGACGGACCAGAATGGGATATATCTGCCGAGCGGATCGCCTTGGCGCCATGACCCTCGCCCTCGCCCTCGCCCAGCCCCAGCTGGAGGCCATCACTGCCGCCTGTAGGAAGCACCATGTGGCGCGCTTGCACGCCTTCGGCTCCGTGCTGCGGCCGGACTACCGCCCTGGCGAGAGCGACATCGACCTGCTCGTGGAGTTCCTGCCACTGGATGCCTCCAACCTCTATCGGGCCTACTTCGCCCTGCTGAACGACCTGAGG
>JBILDB010000054.1:0-10298 GCA_044352805.1 Cyanobium sp. | reverse complement strand
GGTGGGCGATGCGGTGGGTCAGGGCGCGGGTCTTGCCGCTGCCGGCACCGGCCACCACCAGCAGGGGCCCGGTGTGGTGATCGACGGCCTTGCGCTGGGCGTCGTTGAGGCCGGCGAGGAAGCTCATAGGTTGATCGTATCGAGGCCCCTTGGCGGCCGGCGTACCTGCCGCGCCCCCCTGTCGGTGGGCCTGCGGTCACTATGGCCTGTGTCCTTTCGGCACTACAGGTCCGGCGGGACGGCCTCCAGGATTTTTTTTTCTGGGGTGCTGCGATGAATCAGCGGTCGCTCGCTGCCACTTACCGCCCGGAGATCGATGGTCTGCGGGCGATCGCCGTGCTTGCGGTGATCATCTTTCACTTCAACGAACACCTGCTACCCAGCGGCTTTCTGGGGGTGGATGTGTTCTTCGTGATCTCGGGTTTTGTGATCACCGCATCCCTGGCCCGCCATCAGGAGTCCGATTGGCGTCCGTTCCTTTTGGGTTTCTACGCCCGACGGATCAAGCGGCTGATACCCCTGTTGATGACCTGCATTCTGGTCACGATGCTCGTCGGCGCCTTTGTGATCTCGCCTGGGTCAGACGAATTCAATGCCACCTGGACAACCGGAATCGCTGCCCTTTTTGGTGTTAGCAATATCACGCTACAGGCGCAGCAATCGGATTATTTCGCCTCTTCTACAGCCCTCAATCCCTTCACTCACACCTGGTCGCTGGGTGTGGAAGAGCAATTTTATTTTTTGTTTCCGATACTGGTTTTTGCCAGTGGATTTTCTCGCCATAGGCCTGGTGCTGGTAGGAATCTTGGGCTTGCTTTGGCCTTGCTGAGCCTGGCTTCTCTGGTTGGCTGGATTGTGATGAATGGGCGCGATCCGGGATGGACTTTTTATTTTTTCCCGGTTCGCTTCTGGGAGTTGGCCGCCGGCGCCCTGGCCTTCCTCGCCTGGCGCTCCCGGTCCGAGGCAATGGCTGGCCGAGGTTTCCCCTTGCCGGCGCCGGCATTCCTGGTGGTCGCCCTGCTTGGCCTGCTGGTGTTGCCCCGTTCCTTTGCGACCTGGGTCACCGTGGCGGTGGTCTTGGTCACGGCCTTGCTATTGCTGCAGCTGACACCTGGCCAATGGACCCAGAGGCTGTTGGGCGCTGGCCCGTTGCGTTATCTAGGCCTGATTTCCTACGCGCTTTATCTCTGGCATTGGAGCGTGATCTCGCTCAGTACCTGGACCGTGGGCATTGAGGCTCGAACAGTGCCCTTCCAGTTGGCCCTGATTCTGCTGTTGTCCGTTGTTTCCCACCACGCAATTGAGAAGCCGCTCCGCGCTGCCCGCTGGGGTGGCACGCCGGCGCGGACCTTGCTTTACGGCCTGCTGCTGGTCCTGGGAACAGGCCTGCTGTTGGTCTTGTTCGGCCGTCCACTGCGGGGCAGGTTTTTCAGTGGTGTGGACCCTGGCGTTGCCAGGCAATGGGACCGTCAGGTGGGCCTTGCCGGCACCACCGTGAACGGTGAGAATTGCCACTCGGGTCCTGGGATGTCCCAAGGCGATTTCGCCACCACCGTGCGCCTGTGCACCACCCCCAGGCGCCCGGGAGACCGGCAGCGACTGTTCGTCCTTGGCGACAGCCATGCCTTGGCCTTGATGCCGCTGCTGCAACGCCTGCACCAGGAGCTGCCCCTGCAGATCAGCCACCTTTCGCGTGGTGGCTGTCCCCTGCCGCCTTCCGCCTCCGGCCATGAATCCACGGGCTGCTGGGAATTCGGCCAGCAGGCGATGGCGGCCACGCTGGAGGCCGCCAGGCCGGGGGATCTGGTGCTGATTCACAACTACTTTCGTTCCCATTTTGGTGCAGGCGCTGACACCCGCTCCATGCAGATCGATGGCAAGGGAAACAAAGTGACCGACCCGGCCGCCAAAGTGGACTATTACCACCAAGCCCTCGATCAGCTCGCCGCCCGCTTGGCAGCCAGGGGGGTGCAGCTCGTGATCGTGGCGGACATGCCGCGATTTATGGACCTGCGACTGGATCCGAACCTGTGTGTGAAACAGTGGTTTAGACCTACGTTGTCAAAAGCCTGCGACCAGCGGCTGGTGCAGACATTGGCATTCCATCGGTCCGAAAACGCCGCCATGAACAGGGTGCTGGCCGCCGTCGCCGCCAGGCATCGCAATGTGCAGATCTTTGATCCCACGACTGCTCTGTGCCCAGACGGCCTTTGCCGCAGCCACGATCTCGATGGCAAACTTCTTTACCGAGATCGCGACCATCTCAACGAGTTGGGAGTGCTGATGCTGGACGGTGATCTGCGCCGTTTACTGCAGCGCGACTAGGTGGTCTCCGATCCGACCTTGCCGTCAGTCAAGGCTCTACATTGACCCAATCCCAAGATGCAACAGGCGTTGACCCAGGGAACAGCGTTGCCCCCGATCCCGATTTTCATCGGTTACGACCCCCGCGAGCGCGCCGCCACCAACGTGCTGATCGATAGCCTGTATCAGCAGAGCAGTCGCCCCCTGGCGATCACGCCGATCGTGAACAGCCAGCTGCAGTCGCTATTTTGGCGCGAGCGAGATCCCAAGCAGAGCACCAGCTTTTCTTTCACCCGCTTCCTGGTGCCTGCGCTGATGGGCTATCAAGGCTGGGCGATATTCATGGATTGCGACATGCTTTGTCGCGGTGACATCGGTGAACTTTGGGATTTGCGCGATGATCAATATGCCCTGCTTTGTGTAAAGCACGAACATGTGCCCAACGAGACTGTCAAATTTCTGGGCGAGGTTCAAAGCCCCTATCCCAAAAAGAACTGGAGCTCTTTGATGCTGTTCAACTGTTGCCGTTGTACAGCTTTGACTCCTGAGTATGTCAACAGCGCCAGTGGCTTGGATCTGCATCGTTTCCACTGGCTCGCCGGTGACCACGAGGTAGGTTCCCTCCCCAACCGCTGGAATCACCTGGTGGACGTGCAGCTCGCACCGCAGGCCAGCGCTGAGGATGGCGGGCCAATCCTGTTGCATTGGACCCTGGGTGGGCCCTGGTTCCGGGAACAGCGAACGATGGGTGGGGCGTTGGCGGCCGAGTGGTTCGGGGCCAGGGATGATGCCCTGAGCCTGTGGGACTGAAGCAGGGGGGCGCCGGCCAGCCCCGCCTCAGCGTCGTGACCGTGTGCATGAATCGCCGGGACCACCTTTGGCGTTCGGCCCCCGTGGTGGCCCAGCTCCCCTGGCATGACGAGCACCTGGTCGTCGATTGGAGCAGCCGCGAACCCCTGCGCCGCGAGGACCTCCCC
This sequence comes from Cyanobium sp., assembly GCA_044352805.1. GTDB lineage: Bacteria > Cyanobacteriota > Cyanobacteriia > PCC-6307 > Cyanobiaceae > Cyanobium. The sequence goes on along the minus strand of JBILDB010000054.1, from coordinate 7,017 downwards.
CCTGATCCCCGCCTGAGGCTGCTGCGGGTCGAGGGTGAGGGCCGTTGGAACCTTTGCCGGGCCTACAACTTTGGCTTCGCCCAGGCCACCGGCGAGCTGATCTTGAAGTTGGATGCCGATGCCTGGCCCACCGAGCGCTTTGATCCGGCGGCGGCCCTGTTGCAGGGGCTCGCCGCTGACCCCAGCCAGCAGCAGCTGCTGTGTGCCTTTGGCAGCGGGCCTGAGGGGCGCAAGGGTCAGTTCCTGATCGAGCGGCGCCTGTTGGCGGCGGTGGGCGGCTTCAATGAATTGCTGGTGGGGTACGGCTTTGATGACAAGGATTTGCAGGCTCGGCTGGGGATGCAGCTCGGTATCCAACCGGCGCCGATTCCGGAGGCTTGGTTGGCGGTGATTTCCCACTCCGACGTTGAGCGCGCCGAACGGGGAGCTGGCGATGGGGCCGGCAGCATCGCCAGCAACCACGGCGAGGCGGCGATGCGGGCCACCCGGCTGGCTAACCGACTGGTGGCGGCCCATTGCCCCTGGGGACCCCGCAGTCGGGCCAGTCGCTATCAAGAAGAGCAGCCAGGCCGCTGGCGGGTGGAGCCCGCCTCGGTGCCCCACCCCCCTGGGGCCGTGGCCGCTGAGATCGAGCATGCCTGCCGCATGACTTTCTGGGGCCATTTCCTGGCGATACCCGAGGTGTGCCTGGAGGTGTTGCCCTATCGACTCTTCCCCCCTGCCCGTCGGGGGGTGTGGCAGGTGCGGCTTTGGCATCGGCTTTGGTGGTACACCGGCCGGCAGCTGATGCAGTTGCCAGTGCGCCTCGTGGTGGGGGCCATGGAGTTGGCGCGGGGAGGCCAGGGCAGGCACGGGCCCCAGGGCGGCGGTGCCCCCAGGGTGGGTTCATGAGCCTCAGCATCGTCACCGTTTGCATGAACCGGAGCCACCACCTGTTGCAGTCGGCGCCCCGGGTTGCGGCCCTGCCATGGCATACCGAGCACCTGGTGGTGGATTGGAGCAGCCGCCAGCCGCTGCGGCGCGAGCAGCTGCCCCCGGATCCCCGTTTGCGGCTGCTGCGGGTGGAGGGGGAGCGGCAGTGGAATCTCTGCCGGGCCTACAACTTCGCCGTAGCCCAATCGAGGGGCGAGCTGATCTTGAAGCTGGATGCGGACGCCTGGCCTTCAGCCCGCTTTGACCCGGGCGCGCCCCAGCTGGCGGTGGCGGGTCGTCCCTGCGCCTTTGGCAGCGGCGGGGAGGGACGCAAGGGCCAGATGCTGCTGGACCGATCCCTGTTTGAGGCGGTGGGCGGATTCCATGAGCTCCTGGTCGGCTACGGATTCGATGACAAGGAGCTGCGCATCCGTCTGAGTCAGCTCCTGGCCCAGCAGCCTGCCTGGATCCCCGCCGATTGGTTGGAGCTGATCAGCCACACCGATGCCGAGCGGGCGGGGGGCCAAACGGGAGCAGGGTCCTTGCTGGCCTCTCAGGGCTTGGCCGCGATGCGGGCCTCGCGGCTGGCCAACCGCCTGGTGGCCGCCCATGCTCCCTGGGGTGCCGCGGCCCGCCATTGCAGCTACGCCAAGGAGCCTGGGGGGGGCTGGCGCCTGGTGGCTGGCTCCCGGCCCCAGTTGGAGGCCGAAAGCGCCGATGAGATCGACCATGCCCGCCGCATGACCTTCTGGGGTTGTTTCCTCGCCATCCCCGACATCTTTCTGGAGGAACTGCCGATCAAGCTGGTGCCGCCGCCCCGCTCAGGCCAGTGGCAGGTGCGTTGGTGGCATCGGCTGTGGTGGCACTCCGGACGCCGCCTGTTGCATGGGCCGTCGCTGCTGCTCTCCCTCGGCCGCGGCCGCCTGGCGCGCGTCCGTCGCTCTGCTGGCCCCGATTTCTTGGACCAGGGGCGCTGACCATGGTCCAGGTGGTGTTGGCCTTCAATGCCATCCACCTGGAGGCGGCGCGGCGGATTCGCCACAGCCAGCCTGCCGATGCGCTGCGGTTTGAGCTGCTGCTCTACGAACCCAGCCGCCTCGCCCTGGAGGCCGGGGATCGGCGCCTTTGGCCCTGGCGCTGGCCCATCAACCCCCTCAGCATGGCCGCCCTGGCCCTGGCGGCACGGCTGGGGCTGGTGGGACGCCTGCGGCTGGCCCATCTGCGCGGCGCCGGCCGGGCCCTGCGGGTGCTGGCCCGCCATGGCCGCCAACTGGAGTTGCTCGACGACGGACTCGACCAGTACCGGTTGCAGCCGCGGGCCCTGGATCCCCTGATGTTTGCCGCCGGCATCCCCTGCTGGTTGTTTTCGGATCGGCCGGCCCATCGCGCCCCCTGGTGCGCCCGTTTCGACTGCCGCGAGCTGGGCCCCCTCTATGGCAACCCTGCTGCTGCGAACGGTCTCGCCCCCGGGCGGTCCTTCCGCACATTGATCGTGGATTCGCCTGGGGTCGAGCGGCTGGCTGTTGAGGCGGCGCACTGGCCCCACCCCTGGCGGCTGGTACCCCATCCCGTGGCGGCGAAACGGCACTGGAGCGGGCCCCTGGCGCCCGAGGACCACACCCTGGGCGGCTCCCCCGAGGCGGCGCTGCGGGGGTTTGGGGGGGTGGTGGTGGTGGGCGAAAGCCTGGTGTTGCTCGCCGCCCTATCCCTCTGCGGACCCGGCGTCAAGTTGGTCGTGGCGCTGCCCAGGCACGCGGATGCCAATTTGTGGCGCTTGATACGGGCTGAGGCGGTGCGGGATACAAGACTTTGGCTGATGCCGAATTTTGATAGATTCTGATTATATTATTTATGCCTAGTCTTTCGTCCTCGTGGCTGCGTTGGGGCTTCATTTTTGCTTCCCTGTTTCTAGCGACTCACTGGCAGGAGCTGACCTCCCCCACTTGGAATGTTGATGATTGGAGCATCCCGGCCATTTTCCTTATTCTGCACAAAGTGAAGGTGAATCACATTGCCTATCGGAGTGAGGGCAATGAGGCCGAGGTGCGTGCTGGCCTGCCCCCCTGCCGCGCCTATCCGCAGCCGGGGGCGATCGTGCCCTATCAGGGGAGTTGGTTGGTGTGTCTTGAGGCCAATCCGGCGGCTGCGCCGGAGCGGCGGTAGGCGGCCCTGGTCAGCCCAAACGAGAGGGCAGACCAGGAGCCATAGGAAGCCAAACCCACCACCAGGGAGCTGGAAAAAGGCTTCGGCAGTCGCTCAAGCATGGCGGCGGTTAGGAGGCTGACCAGCAAGCCGAGCGATTGGATGGCGAGGTATCGCACCAAAAGGGAACGGCTGAAGCGCACCCGAAAGCTGACGCGGGCATGCATGACTGCATTGAAAACCAGGCAGATTCCGCCGGCCAGGCTGATCGCCACCATGTTGGACAGACCGGAACGCACCGCCAGGGCGAAGAGGCCCAGATACAGCAGCTCCCCACTGCCCCCCACCAGCAGGAAGCGCAGCAGACTTGAATCCAGTCCACGCCGCAATAAGGCCCAAGGACGGCTGGTCATGGCCGCCGGGCCAGCAGCATCAAGGAGCTGCCCCAGGGCAGGGGCAGGCTGCTGGAGACTCGCTCTTCCCATTGCAGCAAGCCGATCAGCAGGTTGTTGATCCAGATGGGGGGCAAGGTCACATCGGAATTCTGGTTGTCGTCTCCCTCCGGCAGCAGCGCTTCCAGCCGGGTCTGCAGCCACAGCAGGGGCGTCAGCCAGGAATTCCAATAGGACACCGATTCGGGCTGCAAGCCAACGGCCCGCACCTGACGGCCCAGCCCGTCGGCCAGGTACCGGCGTCCGCCCATCACCCGTCGATCGTGGCGCCGCTCCAGGCAGGGCATGGCCGCCACATTGATCAACAGCAAGCCCCCCGGGCGCAGCATCGCCGCCATGCCGGCCAGGGCCTGGGGCGGATCGACCTGGCGGTGATAAAGCACATCCAGGGAAATCACGGCGTCATAGAGAGCGTCCCCCACCGGCAGCTCATTGACTGAGCTTTCCACCACCTGCAGCCCCCGCTCGCGCGCATAGGTCAGGGCCAGGGGATGGATGTCGCAGCCAGCGGTGCAGGCAATGCTCGCCTGGGCTTGCAATTCAGCCAACATGCCGCCCGTGCCACAGCCGGCGTCAAACACCTTCAGGGCATGGCCCTGGCGGCTGGCTTCCCGCTGGAGTCGCTCCACCACCCGCCGGCGCAGGCTGCGATACCACCAATGCCGCTGCTCCAGGGCGGCGAGCACGTGATATTCCTGATCCTGCATGGACCGTTCCGATGATCGCGGCCATCATGCTTGGCCTTGGGGCTTATGGGGGCTTTCGATTACCCACACTCCCGCAGCACTTCCAGCACCTGGTTGGCGCTGGTCCGCCAGTCAAAGCCCGCGGCCCGGCGGGGTCCCGCCGCCGCCAACTCGGCTGCCAAGGCCGGCTGTCGCAGCACCTGGTCCAGGGCCGCGCTGAGGGCGTCGCTGGAGCGCGGATCCACCAGCAGGCCCGCGTCCCCCACCACCTCCGGCAGGGCGCCGGCCCGGGCGGCCACCACTGGGGCCCCGCAGGCCATGGCCTCCAATGCCGGCAGGCCAAAGCCCTCCCAGAGGCTGGCTAGCACTAGGGCCTGGGCGCGATTCAGCAGCTGCAGGCGCTCCCCATCGCTGACCCAGGGCAACCAGTCACAGCGCCCGGCGATGCCCAGTTCCTGCGCCAGGGCCTGCAGGCGGGGTGTGTAGCGCCGGTCGTGGGGGCCCACCAGCTTGAGCCGCAGGGGGGCGCCGGGGTCCTTGACCCTGGCGAAAGCGCGCAGCACCCGGTCCAGGTTCTTGTGGGGGTCGTGGCGGCCCAGCACCAGAAAAAATGCCTCCCGTCGCAACCCCAGCGGCCGCAGTAGCCCCGGATCGAAGCCCAGCCGGATCGGCACCAGGCGCCGGGCCGGCACCCCCAGGCGCCCATGTACCTCCCGGGCGGTGGCTTCGGAGTTGCACAGCACCCGCACCGCCCGGTGCAGCACTAGGGGCACATAGGCCAGGTGGTAGGCCAGTAGCGGCGAGAGTTGGGGGTAGCGCAGGGGCAGCAGGTCGTGGGCCAGCACCACTGAGCGCACGCCCCGCAGCAGGGGGGCTTCCGGCAGTGGCGAGAGCAAAAGGGGCGCTCCACTGGCCCGCAGCAGCCTCGGCAGTTCGTTCTGGGTCCACAGCAACCGCCGCCAGTGGCCCTGGCGCCCGAACTCGGGGGAGAGGTTGGCGGCAATCGGCAGGCTGTGGGGCCGATCGCCGCCCAGGGGGTCCAGTAGGGGCACCAGGGCGGGATCGAGGGCATTCACCAAGTCGCGGGCCACGACACCGATCCCGGTGGGGCGCTGGCCCATATAGCTGCCGTTGAACAGGGCCAGCGGAGAGGGGTCCCTCATCGCTGCCAGGGTTGGGGGCCCAACGCTGGGCCGATCCCCTGCAGCACCGCCAGGCTGCGGCGGGGTTGCAGGGGCAGGCGCAGCAGGGTGAGGGCCAGGAGTCTCAAGGTGCGCAGCAGCAGCACCCAGGGAGGGCAATGGCGCCGCAGAAAACGCAGATAGCTGATGGTGGAGAGGCGGCGACGCAGGGGTTCCCCCGCGTTGGACCCCTGACCGCGGTGGTGGCGCACGCTGGGTTGGGGCAGCCACACCACTGGGGCGCCCCGGGCCGAGAGCCGCAGGCAGAGGTCCATATCTTCGTAGTAGAGGGGAAAGGCGGGGTCGAAGCGGGCGGGCGGCTCGTGGGCGCTGGGTCGTAGGGCCAGGCTGCAGCCGCTCAGCCAGTCCACCGCCAAGGCCCCCCCTGCGGTGAGGGCGGTCGCCTCCACACGGCGGGAGCGGAAACGCATGCCCGGGTCGATCCAGCCTCCACTGGCCTCCAACCCGCCAAGGTCATCGAAAACCGCCGTGCCCACCACGGCCCGCTGGGCCAATTGGGCCAGTTGTTGCCCCAATTGGCCCAGTTCCTCGCCGCCGGGTAGGCGAGTGTCGGGATTGAGCAACCACACCCAGCCGTCCCAGCCCTGGACCGCCAGCTGGTTAAGGGCCCGGTTGCAGCCCTCCCCGAAGCCATCCCCTTCGTTGCCCCTCAGGCGCCGCAGCACCAGGTTGGCGGCCTGGTCGCTTGGGGGCTGGGCGGCGGTCCGCAGCGGTTCCAGGTCCAATGGGGCCGAAAGGGGACTGTTGTCGACGAGCAGCCAGAGCTGGGGCGGTTGGCGTTGGCGGGCCAGATCCTGGGCCAGGGCCGGCAGCACCGCTTCGCTGTGATAAGCCACCGTGACTACCACCACCTGCAGCGGCGGCGGCTCGGGCGGCGGCTCGGCGGCATCCGTGGCCGCCGGCAGGGGCTGGAGCGGGGGCACGGCAGCGAAGGGGTGGGATGGGGGAAAGTGGAGCGGGCCCGGGGCCTACGGGCCTTTCAACTCAGCTTCGCAGCCCGGCCCCCTCCGTGCCATGACCCCACCCCTTGCCGATGCGCCGCCCAACGTCGCTGCTCCCGGCTGCCCGATCTGTGGGCTCCACGCCGATCCCCTCGCCTGGCAGGTGGATGGCATCGCCCGCTTCGGCAGCGGTTGGGTTTTGCGCCACCATCCGGCGCCGGCGCCCCTGCTGGGCTGGTTATTGCTCGATAGCGGCCGCCACCTGGGCGGCCCCGCCGACTTCTCTGAAGCCGAAGCGGCCACGTTCGGCGAGGCCCTGGCCCGCAGTTGTGCCCTGGTGCGCCAGCTCACCGGTTGTGAGCGGGTGTATGTGATCGCTTTCGGGGAAGGCGCCCCCCACCTGCATGTGCACCTGATCCCGCGCCATGGCGCCGAGGCCGCCAGCAAGGCCTGGCGGGTGGCGGATCTTTATCGAGCCGTTGAGGCGGCAGAACGGGCCGCCGCGGACCCCGCCGCCGTGGCCGCTTTGGTGGCACGGGCCCGGCGCCAAACTGTGGCTTGGTGAACTCGGCTTGGTGACCAGCGATAGGCTCAGCCCAGCAGGAACGACGCTGATGCGGTTCGTGGTGGCGGTGCCGGCCCGACTGGAATCCTCCCGGTTGCCAGGCAAGGTCTTGGCCGA
>JBILDB010000326.1:0-3188 GCA_044352805.1 Cyanobium sp. | reverse complement strand
CTGTCGCGACGCTGGCCAGCTGGGCGATGTCCCGAGTTTCCATGGCCCTGGCTTCGCTGCTAATGATGGCGCGGATGCTCTCCCCCTGGCGCTGCCGCGCCAGCCAGCGGCTGGCCTCATTGCCGTCCCGCAGCACCGCCGTCAAGGGGGCAAGCACGCTGTCAAGCTGCAGGTCGGCGGCCAGGGGGGCCATCGCGACCCGTTCGGTTTCGATCCAATCCCTGGCCCTGATCGGTCGGCCGTTGCGCCAGTGGCGCAGCACCGCGTCCAGTCCGTCTCGGGCGACGGCCCGGTCGTTGGCATCGGCCAATAGGGCCAGCTCCGGGGCCGTGAAGCGGCTGGCCCGCAGGGGATCAAGCCGGTCTTCGTCCTGGAGCAACTGCAACACCCTCAGCTCGGCCCAGGCGGTGATGGCACAGAGCACGCGGGCATCGCTGATCAGGTCACAGATGCGGATCTCGACCCGGTTGAGATCATGGGGACGGTGATCGCCATTGGGTCGCACCGAGGTCCAGAGATGGCGGACATTGTGCATGGCCCCTGCGGCCAGTTGCTCCCCCATCCATTCCACATAGTGGGCGTGGCTTTCAAACAGGGGCACCTGGGGCGGCGTCAGTGGAAACTGCAACCAGCGTTGGGACTGGGCTCCCGTCACCGCACCGTCTAGGAAGGGGGAACTGCAACTGAGGGCCAGCAGCAGGGCGCCCTCGCAGCGCAGCAGCCGCAACGCCGTGAAGATCTGGTGAGTGTTGTCCAGGCCCAGGTTGATGTGCACGCTGGCGGTCACCACCCGGGTGCCATAGGTCCGCTCGATGATGGCGTGATAGTCATTGCTGGGGTCTGATCGCACGAACTGACCGGTGTCTCCCAGGCTCAGAGTGCTGCCGGGCAGAATGGTTAGGCCGCGAGGCTGGAGCCATTGGCGCAGTTGACTTCTCGGCTCCAAGAGCAGTTGGAGTTGGCGCTCGTAGTTGGCTTCCGGAACCGTGGTGTACTCCAGGTTGCGATTGTCGGGTTCCGTGACGAATCCCGGCAGGGACCCGGCGGCCTCGGCGGCACAACCGACCACCGTGCCGTCCGGCCAACCGGTGTACATCTCCACCTCGAAGCCCTTGAGCAAAAGGGGGCCGCTCACGCTGCTGCCTCACCAGGGCGGTCCAGGCAGGCGATGGCCTTGAGCATGCCGCGGGCCTTGTTAAGGGTTTCCTCGAACTCGCTGGCCGGATCGGAGTCGGCCACGATCCCAGCTCCGGCCTGGACCAGCACCCGCCAATCACCGTTGCCAGCGGGCAGAACCACCATGGTTCGGATGGTGATGGCCGTATTGAGGGCACCACCTAGGTCCACGGCCCCGTAAACCCCGGAGTAGGGGCCGCGGGCCTGGGGTTCGAGGTCATGGATCAATTGCATGGCCCGGATTTTGGGGGCGCCGCTGACGGTACCGGCCGGAAAGCAGGCCATCAGTAAATCCCAGATGTCGTAACCCTTGGCCAACAGGCCCTCCACCTGACTGACGATGTGCATGACGTGGGAGTAACGCTCGATCACCATCAGCTCTTCGACCCGCACCGATCCCGGTTGACAGACCCGACCCAGGTCGTTGCGGCCCAGATCCACCAGCATGACGTGTTCGGCCCGTTCCTTGGGATCGGCGAGCAATTCTTGCTCCAGGCTGGAATCCTCTGCCGGGTTGGCCCCCCGGGGGCGGGTGCCAGCGATCGGCCGCAGGGAGGCCCGCACCAGCTCGCCGCCCAGGGGTTCGGCCTGCACCATCACCTCGGGGCTGGAGCCAATCAGATACCAATCCCCGAAGTTGAAGAAGGCCATGTAAGGAGAGGGATTCACCATCCGCAGGCTGCGGTAGAGGTCGAAGGGATCTCGACGCACCCTGGTTTCCAGCCGCTGGCTCAGCACCAGCTGGAACACGTCGCCGGCGGCGATGTGTTCCCGGCCCGTCTGGACCGCCGCCTCAAAGCTCGGCTGGCTGTAATTGCTGCGGGTCGCCAGCGTGGTTGTCAGATCCAGTCCGTGCTCCTCCCGCCAGTCGAGGGGAATGGCGTGGGCTGGTAGGGGGCCATGCATGCGGGCTTCGAGGCGGGCAATGCGCTCGGCAGCCTGTTGCCAGGAGTGTTGGGGGTCGGCGTTGTGGCTGAGATCGGCGTAGGCCACGGCCGTGATCTGGCGTTTGACCTGGTCGAACACCAACATGCTGTCCGCCAACATCCAGCAGCCATCTGGTGGATCCCCGGCCGCCGCGGGGTGCACCGGCACGGTGGGTTCGATCCAGCGGATCAGCTCATAACCCCACATGCCAAACAACTGGCCCACGGGGGGCAGCCCCGGGACCGGGGCTGGCTTGAGGTCTGCCAGCTGTTCGCGCAGCCAGCTGAAGGGACTCCCCTCCAGCTGCTCTTGGCCCCCATCGCGCCAGCGGCGCTCGCCCCGCTCTCCCCGCCAGGTGAGGGTCCAGAGGGGGTCGCAGACCACAAAGCTCCAACGGCCAAGCCGCTCACCGCCTTCGACCGACTCCAGCAGGACTCCCTGGCGACTGTCCTCGGCCACCTTCAACCAGGTGGTGAGAGGCGTTTCCAGATCGGCGGGCCAGCGTTTCCAGAGCGGTATGTAGGTGGATCCCTGCTTGGCAAGGACCCTGAGGGCGTCAAGGTCTGGACTGGGTTGGGAACCCGGCATCGGAGCGCAGGCGGGCAAAAAAAAACGAGGCAATCGGCCCCGCAGTTATAGGGCCAGGGGCTGGCCGAGTCAGACTTGATAGGGCTCTTTACCGCTGAATTTGAGGCCGGCGGGGTTGGGGTTTTCGCCAATCCGACGGGCATTGTGGCCCACCATGGGCCGGCCTTCGTTGACTTTTTCGGGGAAGACTCCGTCCTTGGGATGCAGGAATTCTGTGTCACCACCGGGGTAAATCCGGTAGATCTTGTAGTCCTCGATGCGGGGCTTGAACTTGGTACGCAGCTGGGTGCCGAGGGCCAGGCACTGCTCTTTGCGGGCGAAATACATGATGTTTTCGCCAGCGTTCATCTCCGCCGCGCCGCCGGTTGGCAGTTCAAACACCTGGGCCGCATCGCTGGTCCAGGTGATTGCATATTTCTCTTCGGTTTCGGCCGAGTTCAGCAAGCCACCCGTGCTGCCGATGAACTTGGGGAGTTGACCGTTGAGGGCCGTCGCTG
>JBILDB010000324.1:0-3190 GCA_044352805.1 Cyanobium sp. | reverse complement strand
CGGGCTTTCCATCACGAAAATTCTCAGCTGATTGCATTGGGGACGGACCCTGCCGAAGCTAGGGGCACGATCGAGGGGGCATCAGCCAAACCGGCATGGCGATCCAAGAGCTCCTCGAAGATGAGTTGAAGGAACCATCGATTGGGTCCACGGCAAGGTTCCGCTGGCACGCCACCTCGGTGGGGATCGCCGCCCTTTGGAGCGACAAGGAGGCCCCATCCTCACCCCCCTATGAGATGGCCCTGAAGGAGGGATTGGAAGTGGGATTGGATTTGAGTCGCGAAGAAAGGGAAGTTCATCAGATCGAATCGGGCTTGGTGCTGTTGTTCCATTCCTGATATTGGCCCCTGAGGTCGGCTCCTAAGGTTGGCAAAATTTATGCCTGACTAAAGCGACAAACTGCTGCAATGGTTCTATCCTTATCTAACCATCTCTACCTTGGGTTCCTGTTTGTTGCCTCCTGCATTGGTAAGCCTAGACATTCTGCCGGTCGGTGGGCGTCCGTTCTGGGCTGATGCCTGCCTTGCTTTTGCGATCATTCTGGTCCGCTACCTATTGGTGGCAGGGCTCAGCGGCTGGTTGCTCAATCTGGTGGCTGCCCCAACGGCTGATCAACGCCAGCAAGGATTCGGCCATGACTTGGCCCTATCGGTTGGTTCAGCCGTGATCTTCGCCCTGACGACGGCGCTGATCCTGCAGTGGCATGGGTCCGGAGGCACCCTTCTTTATGGAGATCCGGCTCGCTATGGCCTTTGGTACCTGGGCTTCAGTTACTTGCTGGTGCTGTTGCTCCAGGATACCTGCTTCTACGTTACCCATAGACTGTTTCACCTACCATTCTTTTATCGATGGTGCCATCTTGGCCACCATCGCTCCAAACGACCCACCCCATGGACCTCCTTTGCCTTTGATCCGATCGAGGCGGCAATCCAGGGACTTTTTCTGATCGCGATTGTGTTGTTAGTACCGCTGCATTATGTCACCCTGCTTGCTGTACTCACTACCATGAGTATCTGGGCCGTGGTTAATCACCTCGGACTCGAACGCTTGCCTGCCAAATTTCCGCATCACTGGCTAGGCCGTTGGCTGATTGGTCCAGCCCATCATGGTCTGCATCACCAACGCCAATCCCTTCATTTCGGTTTGTATTTTACTTTCTGGGATCGCCTCTGCGGCACCGAGGCCCCTAACTATCCAGGTCTGAACTGGCCGGCCACCCCTGGGACGGAACCCCTACCTTAAAAGGCGGGGGATGGCTGGAGCCTGTTACCCAACGCGGTCCTGGCCAATCGGTCCTCAACCACGCTTTTCAGGTTCAGTCCCGCAGATGACGGGTCCAGGAGGCTGGCGAGAAGTGGTGACCTTCCGCTTCGGCGATCACGGTGACAGCGGCCGCATCAGAGGCCGCATCGACCTTGGCCTTGAGAGCCGGGTCCGCATTGACCTTGAGCAGAAAGGCCTGGAGCTGGGGTTTCGACATGGGGGCTCATGGATGGGACCCTCCAGTCCTAACCAGGCTGGCGAAAAACGGTGAAGGCGAGGAAGGGTGTAGGCTGATACAGGTTCAAAGATTTCTCTTCAGGGAGCTGACAACTTTCTTCAGGGCTTTCGGCGGATCAGGTTCATAGTTTCTTTTCCAGGTTCATGACAATTTACGTGGGCAACCTCTCCTTTGACGCCGAGGAGCAGGACGTCCAGCAGCTCTTCGGCGAGTACGGCAAAGTCAACAAATGCAGCCTTCCCCTTGACCGTGAAACCGGTCGCAAGCGGGGCTTCGCCTTTGTCGAAATGGCCAGCGAAGCTGAGGAAGCTAAGGCCATCGCCGATTTGCAAAACGTCGAATGGATGGGTCGCGCCATCCGTGTCAACAAGGCTGAGCCCCGTCCCGAACGGGGTGGTGGCGGTGGCTACGGCGGCGGTGGCGGTGGCTACGGCGGCGGTGGCGGCGGTGGTGGTGGCGGCAACCGCAACCGCTGGTGATATCTAGGGAGGCTGGGGCCCTAAACAGCACTCCTTTTTGCATCATTGACGTTACCTACCCATCCCCTACCCTTAGGTAGGGGAACGTAATTTAGAATCAACCGTCTCCGATTTTGCCGCCGGGGCGGTTTTTATATGTTTGGAATTTTTAAACCTTTGTGCCCCTGATCGCAGCCGGCAATGGGCAGATACCCGCCTTGCAACAAGGCCATCACGTAAAGCAAACTTTACGTGAATCTAACAAGGAGTTGTCACGATCCGGGCGAAAACCAGAGAAAACAAGCAGAATTTGCCAGCCACACCAGTCTTGGGCCAAAGTTGTTACATGAACGCGCAGACAGTGAACGGCCCCTACCGAGTCCGCGAAGCGGTACGCAATGAGAAGATCGTTCCAGCGGATGTTCCTGCCTTCCACTTCCGCACCAGTGTCGCCGCCCACAGCTATGCCCGCCAACTTGCCTCAGAGCAGGGGCGACAGGTAGTGATCGAGAAACTGGCCCCCAGTGGCTGCTGGTTGCAGCTGACGACCCTGGGCTGAGGTCAGGTCAAGCTTGGTCCATCTCAGGGACTTGCTTTTGCTGTTCACATTCGCGCCGAAATAACCAAAAAAGATATTCCGGAGACTTATAACGTCTCGGCAAACTGTGGTGCAAAATCGCCAATCGATCCCAACAGACGGTACGTTCAATTTGTTTTTGCGTACAGCCTTCACGCAATAGCAGCCTCAGGGCCTTGCAATACATCGGATATTTGGCTTCGAGTTCACCGATCGTTAAAACCGGCGCCGAATCATTGGTCATAGGTGGCTTGCGGGGAGGGTAAGCACGTGGCGCAACCGTGCAGGCGAAGGTCAGGTCGCCGCAGGGATCTAGTCATTCGCCGTGGTGCCTCCTGGGCCACGAGGTTGGGGGCGGATGGGATGGCCGAGATCAAGCACTTCTGCCAGCTCCGCAAATCCACCTTAGGCCCGCCCAGCGTTGGATTGCAAAAATGAGGCAGCAAGATCCTCCCCATCGCTTGCAGAGACCGCCGGATTCACCAACCGGCAGGCCCTGCGGGCCACGGCGGCGGCATGACCCCGCTCGATTGGCCCCTGCTGGGGACTGATCTCCCCATGGCGACAATCAACGACGATCCGTTCACGCTGACCGCGCTGATCTTCGATGCGCAGGTGCAATTGCCAATCCATCTGGCTGCTGCGGCTGAACAA
>JBILDB010000325.1:0-3190 GCA_044352805.1 Cyanobium sp. | reverse complement strand
GCGGCAAGGCGGTGGGCGAGCCGCTGCGGGGCCACCAGGGATGGGTGCGGTCGGCGGCGTTCAGCGCCGATGGGGGCCGGATCGTGAGCGCCGGGGGCGATGGAACGGTGCGGCTGTGGGACCCCGCCTGTACCGACCCGATCCGCCTGGTCTGCCGCTCGTTGCGCGATCACCAGAGCCTGGCGGCCCCAGCCACCGATGTGCAGCGGGAGGCAAGAAGCACCTGCCAGAGATGGGGGTGGCGTTGATCAGGCAATTCCGCGAGAGGTGCTAAATCAGGTCTTGATCCTTAGAACAGATCAATCAACGGCTGCCAAGGCACCACCTGCTCCATCTCGGCCAGAAACTTCTCGCGTTTGGTCTGCTTTTTGGCAGTGCTCTGCTCGTAATCACCAAAACCAAGCTGTTTGCCGCCCATCAACCCAGTGCTTGGCAGAGATCAGAGCACTATTCTCGCAAGGTTTGGGCTGGTTTTCCAGAGTCTCCTTAGGCCGAGGACTAGACTGCCGATGCTCTGGATAAGCCCAAGCTGGTGGAGGCCGAGGTATTCGAGACCTGACCAGGGACGAAGCGTTGAGGGAAATTCTGGCGGATCCGGGGGCTCCTCGCTGCCGGCAGACGGCGGGGCGGGTTCTGGTGGGGATGGGGGCACAAGGGGGGAGGGGAGGACGCAGTAAAGGGTCTGCATTCGTATGTGCCACCGCTGTGACTAACGCTCAAGTTCAGCGGCGGGCAGCTGCTTAATGCCTTGATCAAGAATGGCTGCGCCCATCCGCTGAATCTTGATGTTCAACAAGACCACGCCAATTCAAGCAAGACTCCTTAACTGCGCCAGCCTAGAACGCATAGGTGATTACATTGTTATTTTCTGAGATCATCTTGTTTGCGAAGAGTATATTGATGATACGGTCGACATCGGATTGCGAAATCTTCTTTTGGAACATGGCCGAAATATGCTGCGATAATGTTGTGCGCTTCCGTGGTCGCGACTTTTTATCTGTCTTGCCGAGCAGCTCAAACACGCGCTTGTAGTTCGGCTCCTCCGTAGATGCACTCTTTGGGTCGAGTTCAAGCAAACTGTTTATTCTTCTGCACTTGAGGCCGCTCTTGTTTAGATGTCGAAGGAGTGGATCGAAACCCTTGTCCTTGGACAGGACAATGCAGTGCAAGTCTGGCATCGTCTCAATGACTCTTCCGAGCTGAAAGGCGATGTAGAAATCTAGTGCATTGCTACCGTTGCCGTCCACACGGTGCCACTCGACGCGATTGCCAAGCTTCTGTGTGCATGCGACCACGTCTAATGGCACACTCTTTTGACTTGCCCCAACGAAAACCATGACCTGAAAGCCCTCATCGAGTCGACCGAAGTCGACTTGCTGGACGTTCTCGTAGTCGACGAGCAGTAGCCTTTTGCTCACTTGGAACCCACCTACGCGATCTTGCGCGTACCCCAGTGCATCCAATCCTCCCACACGTGGCTGATTTCAGAGCAACAGGTTTGTACCTGCTTTGGAAGGGAAGACGCAATGGGGTCTGGTTCTGGCGAACGCTTATTGGATGGTTTCCGTGAACAACGGTACTGCTCCTGCTGCTTTCCGAGAACCATTTCCATGCAGGAGCGCCAACTCCAGCGACCGCAGCCGCTTTCGGCAATTCGTGTCCAACTGGAATAGTGGTTATCGGACCCGATATCCACCTGTATCTATCACTACCGCCTGCTCTGCGGGCTGAGGCAGCACCCGATCTTGGCAAGCAAGCATTGCCGAGTTTTTGGGTATAGCGCTTCCTGACATCGCATCGGATCGAGCACCGGCTCGGGCTCAGGCCAACGCCGCAACGATCAAACCGTCATCGCGCTGCCCCATCAGCCCAGCGCAACGCCCAACTGCTCCCGCAGCTGCTCCTTCGCCTCCGCCACCGTGCCGATGAAGGCGCCCGCCTTGGGGCCGGCGGCGATCACCGCCGCTCCGAAGGCCGCCACCAGCAACACCTTGCCGGCATCAGCCGGATCGGGCAGGCCGCCCAGCACCACAGCGGCAGCCTCGCCGAGCTGATCCACCCGACCCTGGGCAGCCCCTGCAGGCTGGCCCCCTCCACTTCATCAAGGCGCGCTCCACCAGCAGGGCAAAGGGTTCGCCGGCGCAGGCTGAGCCGGCCGGGATGGCCCCCAGCGCCTCGGTCCGGGCCGCCAGCGCCGCCGCCTTGGCCCCCGCCAACTCACCGCGGACCGCCGCCAGGGGGCCTTATGGCTGCCCCTGAGCTCCTCCTGTAGGGCCGCCAGCCGCTCCACGATCTCGCCGGGCTGGGCCTTGAAGCGATCGCCCAGGGCCCGCACCACCGCATCGCGCTCATTGAGGTAGGCGAGCACCGCCGGGGCCGGCAACGGCCTCGATGCTGCGGATGCCGGCCGCCACGCCGCTCTCGGCCACGATCTTGAACAGGCCGATCTCGGAGGTGTTGGTCACATGGGTGCCGCCGCACAGCTCCATCGATAAGCCGGGCACGTCCACCACCCGCTGTAGATAACCATTGCAGATGTAACTGGAGTTGGCGCACCACCAGGAGGTCATTGTTGTGCCCAAACTTGCCATCCAGCAATACATACCGCAGAGACAAACCAGTCAACCCCATGGGTATGCTTTCATGCTCTGCTCGTCACTACTTCATCGCCCGCAATCGCAAAACTGTGCTGGGCACAGCAGCACTGGCTGCGGAAGAAGACCCACAGCAGAGTTGGCCAATTGATTGGACGGTAGAATAACCGTTGGATTGTACGATTACTTGCTATTTTTCCGCCCACCTTGAGATCTAAAGCATTGTCAACCCGCCCGCTCATAGCTAATATGGCGTGGACGATGTAACTCAGGTGCTTCATGCAGGTAAGACTGAGAAAAGCCCTCTTGTTTTCATCCCCAAATCCACCCCTGCACTTGGCAAGGTATTGACTGATGACATTGGTCAAGATTAAGGTATGGAGGAGGCTATTTTGTTCCTGGTCTGAACAGGTCAAATTCTCTCCTGTTGTCAATCTCTAGCACTTATGCAGAGCAACCTATTCACTTCTTTTTTGCTGCCCCTGGCTCTAGCAATTGTTATGCTAGGTATGGGACTAAGTTTGGTTCCAGAAGATTTTAAGCGAATCACACGCGACCCCAAAGCGGTTGTGGTAGGCACGGTCTGCCAAGTATTC
>JBILDB010000323.1:0-3208 GCA_044352805.1 Cyanobium sp. | reverse complement strand
CCGATGGCCTGCCCAGCGCCGAGCTGCCCAAACACCTCACCGCCAGCAAGTGGGCCCGCTGCGCCGCCATCAAGGGCGAATCCCAGGTGCCGGTGCCCACCGCCGCCTGGAGCTGGAACCCCAGCGAGCAGTTCGCCACCCCCAACGGCGCAGCCTGCTTCAATACCGGCGGCAGTTACGCCTACGCTCATGGCGGCATCAGCCTGCAGGAGTGCCTCACCCCCGTATTGGTTGTCTCTGGTGGTGCGAGCAGCGTCCCGGCGGCCGCCATCACCGAGATCAGCTGGAAAGGCCTGCGCTGCAACGTTGAGGTCAGCGGCGCTACCGCTGGCATGCAGGCTGATCTCCGCCGCGATGCCGCCGGCGGCCCCTCGGTGGCCACCACTGCCAAACCGATCGACGCTGGCGGCGCCCGCCTACTGGTGGAGGATGACGAGCTTGAAGGAGTAAGGGTGGTTGCGGTGCTGTTGAGCCCCGATGGCCGGGTGATCGCCCAACGCCGCACTCGGGTGGGTGGCGACCAATGAGCAGTCCAACCCACGCCAATCGGGCTAGTGTGGTCGCAATTGTGCAGTAACCATGCCAGAAGTAGTCGCAAGCCAGGTGTCGGTGCGGGATCTCAAGACCCACCTCTCCGCATGGCTTGGCCGGGTGCAGGCCGGTGAAGTGGTGGAGGTCACCTCCCACCGCAAGCCCATTGCCCGCATCACGGGCGTGAAGAATCACGATCCAGCTTCAGCCAACCCACTGCAGACAGCGATTGATGCCGGCATTGTCAGCTGGAATGGTCAGAAGCCAATCTTCGCGCCACCCGTGCAGCTCAACGATGGCGGGCCATTGATTAGTGACATCGTGATTGAGGATCGGGGCTAGAGACTGTGATCCTTTTCTGCGATACTTCCGCGCTGCTCAAGTTGTTTGTCGACGAGATCGGCAGTGACAGCATGGCTAAGGCACGCTCCGACTCTGAAGCTATCGCAGTTTGCAGGATCACCTGGGCTGAGTCGATGGCCGCATTTGCCCAGCGCAGTCGCGTCAAAGGAGCCAACCAAGCCGGATTGGCCCAGGCCAAATCACTATTCGAGAATACCTGGTCCAATTTTGTGATTAGTGAGGTCACCCAACCGCTGGTCGAGAAAGCCGGTATGTATGCCGAGGCTTTCGCCCTGCGCGGCTACGACAGTGTGCAACTAGCAGCCGCCCACAACCTGCATGAGCAGTTCGCACTCCCATTGACGTTCGCCTGTTTCGACCGACGCCTCAGCCAAGCGGCAGCTCTATTGCAGCTGGAGGTTCTCTTATGAGTGGTGCAGTCGTGATCACCACCGAGCTGGACCATCTCGACCAGCTCGGCGCCAAGGCCTTTGCTGGCTTCCTGGTGCGCAAGGACCTGGTGCGCAAATACTCCCGCCAATACCCGGTGCCCACCTACGTGGTGGAGTTCCTGCTGGGCCGCTATTGCGCCAGCACCGATCCCGCCGAGATCGAAGAAGGCCTTCAAATTGTCGAAAAGCAGCTCAAGGGGCGCACCGTGCGCACTGGTGAAGAGGAGCTGTTCAAGGCCCGCTCCCGTGATCAAGGCAGCGTCAAGATCATCGACATCGTGCGGGCCCGGCTCGACACCCGCAGCGATTCCTACATGGCCGAGGTGCCCAGCCTCGCCATCAAGGACGCCCAGATCGACGACGAACTTGTGCGTGCTAACGAACGCATGCTCACCGATGGCTTCTACGCCGAGGTGTCCCTGGAGTACGACCCGGTGATCGCCCAGGAGCGCAACGGCCGGCCGTTCCGCATCGCCGGGCTGCGGCCGATCCAGATGTCCAACCCCAATGTGCTGGGGATCCTGGCCAAGGGTCGAGCCGCCTTCACCACCGCGGAATGGCGTGACTTCCTGATCCGCTCAATTGGCCTGGAGCCAACCGCTCTCGATGAGCGGGCCAAGATGGTGGTGCTGCTGCGCATGGCTCCCTTTGTGGAGCGCAACTTCAACCTGGTGGAGCTGGGGCCCCGCGGCACGGGCAAGAGCCACCTGTTCCAGCAGATCTCGCCCTACTCCCACCTGATCTCGGGCGGTAAGGCCACCGTCGCCAAGATGTTCGTCAACAACGGCAATGGCCAGCGCGGCCTGGTCTGCCAGTACGACGTGGTCTGCTTCGACGAGGTGGCCGGCGTGTCGTTCGATCAGAAGGACGGCGTCAACATCCTCAAGGGTTACATGGCCTCAGGCGAATTCAGCCGCGGCAAGGAGAGCATCCGCGCCGAGGGCGGCATCGTGATGGTGGGTAACTTCGATGTAGATGTCGAGCAGCAGCAGCGCATCGGCCACCTGCTCAGCCCGCTGCCGCGCGATATGCGCGATGACACTGCCTTCCAGGACCGTATTCACGCCTATGCCCCAGGCTGGGATTTCCCCAAACTCAACCCCAACGAACACCTCAGCAATCACTTCGGCCTGGTGAGCGATTTTTTGAGTGAATGCTGGAGCCGCCTGCGTGATGGCAGCCGCCTGGCGGTGCTGCAAAACCGCATTCACCTTGGCGGCGCCCTCAGCGGTCGCGACATCGAGGGCGTCAACAAGACGGTGAGCGCCCTGATCAAGCTGCTGTTCCCCGATCCCCAGATGGAGATCCCCGACGAGGATCTCGAATGGATCGTGCGTCTGGCGCTGGAATCACGCCGCCGGGTCAAGGAACAGCAGAAGCGCTGCCTGAAAAGCGAGTTCCGCAACACCCACTTCAGCTACACCCTCGGCCTCGATGGGGTGGAGAAGTTCGTGGCCACGCCCGAGCTACACAGCGACGACGCCATCGATGGCGATCCACTGCCGCCTGGCCAGGTTTGGGCCATCAGCCCCGGTACCGGCGAAACCGGGCCGAGCCTCTACCGGATCGAGGTGGCCGTGGGCCCTGGCAGTGGCGTCAAGATCCTCAATCAGCCGGTTCCACCACCTTTCCGTGAAAGCACAAAGGTGGGCGAGCAGAACCTTTATGGGCGCGCCAAGAGTCTTGTCGGTGATCGCGATCCTCGCGGTCATGAGTTCTCCATCCAGCTGCGCGCCATGGACAACGACCGCAGTGGGGCCAGTTTGGGCCTACCTGTGATGGTCGCCATGGTCGGCGGCTTGCTCGACCGCAACACCCGCGGTGGCACCCTCATCGTGGGCTCCCTCAACCTCGGGGGCTCAATCGAAATGATTCCAAACGCC